>NZ_JBSFVR010000033.1:0-37373 GCF_053592415.1 Streptomyces sp. NPDC002690
CGGGGCGGCCCGGCACCGGGCGCCCTGAGGCGGGCCGCCCCGTCGACGACGGCTCCTCGGGCGTCGACCGGTCGGCCTCCGCACGCGGGGAGAAGGTGAGCCATTCCGCAGTGACGCCGTCGGACCTCTCCCTGAGGCCGCTCACACCATGTGCCTTGGAGTTGCCGGCGAACACCTTGTTGCCGAGGCTGTCGGCGACCTTCTGAGCCAGGGTCGAGCCGTCGGACTTCTGCTTGCCGGCGTCACAGGCGACGAGCACCACGTTCATGGAACCGAGGCTGGTCCGTCGGCGCAGATACGTGCTCAACTCGGCGTGGTCCAGGGTGTCCATGCCCTCGCCGTGCACGTTGACTTCGAATTCGCCTGTGTCCGCGTGGCTGTCCCAGAAGTAGTTTCCGCCGCTCTCCTCGGTCCACGGCAGCTCGCGCGCCTCTCCACGCGGCTCTCCGGTCCGGGAGAGCGTGTGGAACCCGGTCTGCGCGGCGAAGGCCGTCTGGTACTGCTGCTCGACGTCGTCGAACTCCCTCGTGTGCGCCGACCGTCCGGTGGGCCGTGACGTGCGGGCGTCCGGAATGGACCTCGTCAGCAGGAACGCGTCGGGGACGACGCGTCCTGCGGTGGTGATGACCACGTCGGAAGCGAAATCCCGCGCCGCGCCACGCCGCAGGTCGTCCGGGGTGCTGAGCACCCACACACCCTCGCCCGCCGCCGTGCTGCCCGAGAAGACGGTCACCGCCTCGGCCCGTCCCCCGGAGTGGGGCATGACCTCCAGATCCGCGGTGAACGCCCACACGTGCCTGCCGGTCCTCGCCGCGAGCAGCCTCGGCATGCCCAGGTGTCCCGCACCACCGTGGGGAACGAGCAGAACCAGGGGTCCGGGTGCGGCGTCCGGGGGGAGATCGGCCGCCACCCTGGCGGCGAAGTCCTGGGCGGACAGGTCGCGCGTGACCCCGTTGTCGAACTGCACGAGGGTGTGCTCGATCGCGGTGCCCGGTTCCGCCCGTACGAACAGGGGGTGCTCGCCCTGGGCCAGGGACGCCGTCCACGGTGCCTCGCTCGGGCTGTCACCAACCGACAGCGGGCCCCGCGCGGACCGGTCCGTGACGAACACCCTGTCGGCCACCAGATCCCGCAGCGCGTCCGATGGACGCCTCGTCACCGGAACGTAGTCGAGCGCCACGGTGCCGTCCCCCGTCGTCACCAGCGCACGCACCGGCTCCGGCGTGCCCCGGGAGACGAGGGGAGGAGCCGTCTCCGCACCCGCGGCGGGCAGGTCACGGCCGATCACCCGGGCGAAGCCGGGCAGACGGGAGATCAGCTGTTCGGCCTCTTCCCGTGTGGCGTCGTCCCAGTGGAGGAACGTCACGTGGTCCACGTCCTGCCAGGTCAGCCCCTCCGGCAGCAGCGCGCCGAAGTGGGCGGACGTGGCACGGCGACGGCTCCGGTGCTCACGCAGCAACTCCTGGTCGTGCGCGTAGCCGGTCGCCTCCGCCAGGGCCAGTCGTACGGCGGCCTCGTCTCCCCGGGCGAGCAGTGCGTGCAGCGACGACAGGGTGGACGCGGCGCGGAAGTCCTTCGGGACGTCGTCGCCGTCGACGCCGCGCGGGTGTCCCGGGACCGGGGTGTACAGGGCGTCCCTGCGCACGCCGTGTTTCCAGTGGATCGCGTAGCCGGTGTGGGGCGCGCCTCCCGCGCTCTGTCGGTCCGCCGACACCAGTGCGGCCGGAACCGCCCTGAGCCGCTCCGCACCCGGCGTTCCCGGGTCCATGGGCACCCCGAGCGTGTCACCCGGCTGCGCGCCCCCGTCCGACAGGAGCGCCCGGAAGTCGGCACTCGCGACGTTCGTCACCAGCGTCATGGACCGTGAGGTCAGGTGTTCGTGCACGGCGGACAGCAAACCGGGCCCGCCTGCCCCGTCGAAGCGGTAGCTGGTGCCCCACTGACGGTCGAGATGGGTCAGTCGGTGCAGCGCCGCTTCCTTCATGGCGAGCATGAGCTCCTGCGTGGACAACTCGGCCGCGATCATCTCCAGCCGTAGGTCCTGCGGTGCCTCCTCCCAGGAGACGCGTCTCTCGGACAGCGCGAAGAGCACGTGCAGCGCCTTCAGCACTTCGCCGCGGACTCGTTCGTGCTCCCGCGGACCCGGCTCCGGGTCGTCGGCGCGGCTCGCGCCCGAACTGCTTCCGTCCGAGCCCGAGTCGAAGCCGACGGAGTCCCCGCTGCCGGGGCCGTCGTCGTCCGAGTCGTCACTGTCCGAGTCGGAGCGGCCGGAGTCGTATCCGTCCGAGTCGTATCCCTCGGAGTCGTACCCGTCGGAGTCGTACCCTTCCGGGTCACCGCTCCTGGTCGGGCGCGCCAGCTGTCCCAGTGCCCAGGCGACGGCTCGCATGCGCTGGGCCGCCCCTTCGATGTCGTCGCCGGCCAGGTCCAGAATCCACCGCGCCCGGGGGTCCCTCTCCCCGGACGCCGCCCCGTCGCGATGCCCCAGCTCGTCGGCGATGTCCCTCACGTGCTCGTCCAGGACGTCGGCGAGGCGCGCCATGACCTCCTGCCCGTACGCGGAGTCGGCGGGGTGCGACGCGGCCAGACGCAGTTCGTCGGCCCAGGCCCTGCGGGCCCTGACGGCTTGCACCAGATGTGTGGAAGGGCTGTCCAGGAAGGTGTCGGCCACATGGGCGGTTGCCTGTTCCTCGGCACGCGCCCGTGCCTGCGCGATGCGGTCCGTCCGGGCACGGAACGCTCGTGCGGCGGCGCTGTCGCCCATACCGGACGGATCGGCCACCCGTCGGCTCTCCGTGGCGCCCAGCCGGAGCCAGAGGTCGAGATTGCGCCTGACGTTCCGGAGCGGCTCGGCGCCGAACGTCGCGTGCTCGTGGTGGTGCCGGCCCGCGGAGGTGCTCGGCACGTGAGGGACCGTTCCGACCGCCTGTTCGACGAAGGCGGCGAGGCTCGCCGGATCGCCGTCGCCGATGACGAACGGAACCGGCGCTCCGACGGCCCTGTTGGGGGCTCCGGCCACCACGGAGGTGAAGGTGGCGGGCGTTCCACGTTCCCGGGTGGCGAGGTCGTGGAAGGTCTCGCCGTCGTCCGGTCCGACGAGGCGCAGGCGCCAGCGTTCCGACTCCTCCGGCAGCCCGAGGCGGCGGAAGAGGACCTCCAGGGCCTCCACCGCCTCCGACTCCGAGCGCAGCGCCGCCTTGCGTGCGGCTGCTTCGGCACGGGTGTCCGCGGTTCCTCCGTCCGTCCTCACCGAGTCGAGTACGGAACGAAGTGCGATCAGATGCGCGACGGCGTCCATCTCCGCCTCGAAGACCGCGGCCTCATCGGGGGACATGGCATCGGGGTCGCGTGAAGCGGCGCTCGACAGCCACTGTGTCAGGCGTTGTGCCGGGAAGCGCCCCAGGTTGCGGTGGATCGCCCGGACCATGAGTCGCCTGCGCTCGTCGGCACCCGGACCGGTCTCCAGCGTCACCTGATGGCGGCCGTCTTCACTGGCGAGGACGACGGCGGCGTAGTACGGCGAGTCCGGCTCGGTGAGGGAGTGCGTCACGTAGCCCTCGCCCACCCTGGCCACGGCGCCCGCGTTCCCTCCGATGCCGTCGATCAGCCCGGTGGTGGCCAGGCGGTTCTCACGGAGGTGAGAGGCGTACCGGCGGCCGAGCTCATCGGTGTCCCCCGATACCGCGCGGTCGTTCGCCTCGTCGGCCGCCTCCGAGGCCCAGAGCGCGTCCGGGTAGGACCGCACGTGCCTGCCGTGGTCGAGCGCGTCGAGCAGGTCCGACACCAGTCGGCGGGCCCCGGCCTGCCCGCCGGTCGCGGGGACGGCGGTGATCGCGGTGTCGCCGTTCCGGTCGCGGAAGACGAGCCGGTCCGGCCGCCCGCCGAGCACCTGTGCGGTCAGCTCATGGGCATCGGCGGCGGGAGGGCCGGGCAGCACCGGCGTGACCCGGTACAGCCGTACGGCGTCGCCCCCGGTGACCTGCGGCACGTCGGTGAAGTGCTCCTCCTCCATCCGGAGCCGGACGTCGCTGCCCGCCGCCGCCAGCGCGTCGTTGCTCCGCCGGACCGCCTCGGCGGTCGCGTAGGCGGACTGGAACGCCCCGTCCAGACCGACCGCGAGCGTCAGGTCCTGCGAGAACCTCAGTGGGGCAGGCCGGTCCTGTTCCCGGCGCACGAGGACGAGGGAGTCCCTGTCGCCCTCGGGTTCCACCATCTCCAGAGTGGCCGAACCGGTGAGGAGAACCGCGTTCTCCTGCTCCAGGACACTTTCCCAGTCGTCCGGCACGGTCTCGGCCGTGAGCGGTGCGAAGGCGTCCTCCGGCCCGGCGAACTCCTCGACCGTGTCGGGCTGGTGCGAGGAGCGCGCCCTGTTCCGCGAGGCCGGGCCCTGCGCCACGGACGTCGTCCGCGGTGACGTCCCGTCCGGTCCGGCTTCGGCCCGGCCCTTGCCCTTGTCCGGACGCCCGGCCGCAGAGCCCGGTCCGGGCGGGGCGACCAGCTGGGCGGGCTCGACGTCGGTCCCCAGATGACCGTGCTCCTGCGGTGTTTTCGGCAGAATCGCGATGCGGCTGCGCGCGACCGACGGCAGTTCGACACGGTCGAACGTGCTCCCGGCCTCAGAAATCTGGTAAGTGACCGAGGTGACGCTCCGCCGAATTTCCGGAATATCGGCAAGAGTCGTCAAAATCGCGTCCCACACCGCATCGGGATTCGCGGTGCGGGCCACGAGGGGGGCATATTTAATCAAGTTCAGATTACCTGGCTGGTTGTACAGATCGCTTACGAGGGAAGCAGCCACCGAGCGTGCCGCCGTAAATGATTCCTCGACACTGAGCCTCGGCGGGTCGACAGGCGTGGCACCGCCCTTCTGGCCAGAAATTGGCAGCCACGAATTTGCGGACTCGATCCCGAAGGCACCCGAAGCGATCTCCGGAAATGCGTCGCGCTCTACCCCCGCCGCCGCCACGAGCTGCTTGATGATACCTCTGCTGGGTCCCGTGCGGTGCAGTACCTCGGCGCGAAGAGAATCTCGGTCGCTACCCATCAGGCGGGGACTGCGTGCGGCATCGACACTTTCCGGACCAAGCGGATTGGCCGAGAAGAGCAAGTTCTCGTAAGGGGTCCGCGTGTAGTTCTGAAGAATTATCTCGCTGTAATGATCAAGGATTCCGTTGTGCGAGGTGGAAATTATCGCCCCGTTGGAGAAACGACCGTCAAGCTGAGCGAAAGCGAATCCTGCGCGCCCGGAAGCAACTCGACGGACCTCTTCGGAGAGATCACCGGCCACTTTGTTGTCCGGATCGGAATAGAGGCCGCCGAAACGGCGGAGAATCTCAATACGGAGAATGTCACTGGCAGCGGCGTATCCCAGCCCGATTCCCTTCGCCTCTTCCACCTTGTAAACGTTCTGCAACTTCATCGGATGATCTTTCGAAAATATCTCATCCACATTGACAAGAACGATTCCATGACGGGCCGCCCAATCAGCCATATCCCTCACTGCGACTATGGATTCGGGTTCCACTGCACCGGGAGGAGAATTACGGGCGCGTTCAAAATCACTACGCGGAACATTCGTCCAGAGAATCACCGCCGAATGAGGATTACGCCGCTTTGCCAATTCCAGATTTTTCCGGAACTCCCCCGTGGGACCATCGCCGCGCAACGCCCCACCGAGCCATACGCTGTGGTGGATCAGCGGGATCTTCTGCCTCTTCAAACCCAGCCTGGAACCCGCCTGGACAAGGGTTCCCGACGACATCACACCTGCCGAGGACGATCGCAGGCTGCGCATCTGGGAGGCTGTCGGAGTGTACGGCCGAAGCAGGTTGACCATCTCAAAGAAATCCGCCCGCTGTTCACTTTTGATGGTGGCGAAATCCGTGCCCTGGAGAAAACCGGGCGTCGCCGGGACGCTCCTTACGTCGAAAATGTCCGGGCCGATCCGAGGGCCGGCGACCTCCGCGTCCCTGCCCGTACCGGGCGAGCGCCGCAGATCCGCGGACTCCCGAAGCCAGCGCGACAGGAAATCGGACGAGAGGGAGGACGGCGGGGTACTCATGCTGTCGGGCTCGCCTTCCCGCCGTGCACGCCGCGGCGGCATCCCCGCGCGAAGACCGGTGATTTCAGCGAATCTCGGATCGGTGGCGGCAAGCTCCGCGCGCTCCCGAGCGATGGCGTCCGCCACCTCGTGAGCGGCCGGTTCGCCCCGGACACCGTCGGTCGACGTGCCGGTCCCGAGAGCGGCGGCGACCTGTTCGACCCAGCGGGCCTGCGTCTCACGGAAGGTGACGGTGTCGACGTCGGTGCCGATCGCCACCCGCAGGTGCACGTCGTGCTCTGCCAGTATCCGAAGGGCTCTGGCCGTTGCCGCGTCCGGCCTCCCCGCGGCGTCCTCCTCCACTTCGTCGGCCTGTGACACGGGCTCGTCGTTCTCAGCGATCTCGTCCCGCTCAACCGGCGGCACGGTGACCCACCTCGACGGACCGGGCCCCCATGGGCCACGCTCGGACGGAACCGCAGCCGACGGCCCTCCGTCAGGGCGCCCAGTCCCCACGATCGGCGGTATATCACCGTCGGTCGGCGTGCGCACACCGGCTTCGGCTGCCCGGACGTCGCTGATCAGGCGTGTCGTGTCGATGCCCGGGGGCGCGCTCAGAGGCCGGTTCCGGGTCGGCGGCACGGTGAGTGTCCCGGTCACGAGACGCGCGCTCGACGGGGTGCTCGGTCCGGCGGACGAAGGGGTCAGCGGCAACGGGCCGAATCCCTGCCCCGATACCGGGGTCGGCGGACCGAGGGGCGACCGGTCGAGGATCGAGGCTATGAGGGGTGAGCCCTGGGCGAGGTACTGCCAGGTGTCGGCGTACACGGGCGCCGGGCGCTCTCCGGGGGGATGCGTCTCGATGCCGAACACCGCCTGGCGACGCAGCTCGCGGACGTCGGGCGCGGTCCCGGGTCGCGCCGCCGTGGTCTGCGGGAGCGACCGCCCCCGGTTCTCGCTCCGCACGTCGAACTGGTCCGCCGTCAGGCGGCCTGCGGATTCGGTGTCCTCCCCTAGGTGGGCCAGAGCGGCGTCCAGCTTCGTGAGGAACGCGGCGCGGACCGCCGCCACCCGCCGCGCGCCGGTGCGCCGCGCCCGGTCGTCCCGGTTCAGGGACGCGGAGAGCCCGTCCTGGCGTCCGTTGCCACCGGCCGACACGACGGTGCGGGGCAGCGGGAGGCCGTTGCGGTGGTTCCAGAGGCCGACGCGGGCCACCCGGTCGGCGAGGGAGGCGAGCTTGGGCGCGTCGTCGGCCGTGAGCTCGGTCGCCCGCTCGTCGAAGGTGAACCGGTTGCCGAGCCCTTGCGGCACGCTGTGGCCACCCACGACCACTGCCGTGAGCGGGTTGACGACGATGCCCGGCCTCTCGTGCTCGCGCAGACCCGCCATCTGGTCGTGGAAGGTCTGGTTGCCCCACCTTCTGACGAACCGCATGTGCCACAGGTCGCCGGGCGTCCGCAGCCCGTTCAGCCCGGAGAAGCGGGTCAGCGCACCCATGGCGGCCTGCTCCGCCCGCGTCGCCCGGGCCGGGTCCGCGATCACCGCGCCACCCGCCTCCGACGCCGCGGCCGTCCGTGCCGCCCGCAGGGCGACGAGCGCGTCGAGGGCGCGGACGGCGGCCTCCGCCGTCGCCCGGGCACGCGGTTCCGCCGCCGAGCCGGCCTCCGACGCGTACGCCGTCCGCATCTCCTCCAGACGGTCGCCGTGCGACTGGAGGTTCCGCTCGACGGCCTCCCGCACGGCGCGCTGCGTGGAGCCCCGTCGCGCGTAGTTCTCCAGGGTGACGTGGGAGGACCCGTCCTCGCTGGCGAGCACCACGGCGGCGTAGTGGTAGCCGAAGGGGTTCTCGATCGGGTGGAAGGCGTCGGTGTGGTCCTCCAGGACGAACTCACCGTGTTCGTCCTGCGAACCGATGGACTGCGTGAGGTAGCCCTCCCCCACGGCCGGCCAGGCGTCCTGATTGATGCCGACCCGGTGCGTGGTCCTCTCCAGCATGCGGGGCGCTTCGCTCAGCAGTGCACCGTAGCGCCGGCCCGGCAGCGGGGTGGACGGCAACGCCGGAGACTGCGCCGACGTACGGGTGGTGGCGCGCGGCCCCCGTCCGCGCGCCTTGCCCGCCGCCCAGAAGGTGTCGGGCACCGCGCCGGCGCTGGTCAGGCCGTCCCCGAGCCCGACGGTGGCGTCCGCCAAGCGGTGCAGTTCACTGACCTTCAGCCCGTCCACGGCGTTCATGGGGCCGAGCGCGGTGTGCCCGTCCGGTCCGCGGAACACCAGGTGGTCCGGTGTCCCGCCCAGCACCTGACCGGCCAGGTCACGGCAGACGTCGGTGGGGTCCTCCAGGAAGTCGGGGCGGACCCGGTACAGGGTGTGTGCGGTTCCGTCGTGCTGGACGGTGAGGGAGACCGTCTCGTCCAGAGTGAGCCGTACGGCGCCTCCTGCGGCCCGGAGCAGCTTCCGCGACCGTTCGAAGGCGGCCCGGCTGATGAACGCCTCCTGGCTCTCGTTCGCGGTGCTGACGGCGAGCGTGCCGTCGCCGGAGAGGTGGAGTGGAGGGTGGGACGCGGCGGCCGGGGCCTGCTGAATGCCGGTCAGGCGCGGCGCCCGGGTGTCGCTCCCCTCGTGCTGCCCGTCGCCCACGGCCGCGGTGTCGGCCAGGGTGAGCGGCGTGACGTGCCGGAAGACGGGCTCGGAAGCCGGGTCCGTCCCGTTCACCACATAGTCGGTGGTGGCGCCGGGCGGCACGTCCGTCGGACCGGAAATGCGCAGGGCGGCGGGACGCCTGGGCTGCCGGGCACCCCGGCGCCCGAGCCCGCCCGGCCGGTCGGGGCCCGGCGCGACCGCGGCACCGCGCACGCCTGCGGCGGAGGTGTCCGCGTCCGACCCGAGCTCCGTATCCCCGGTCTCGGGACCCTCTTCAGGGATGTCGTACAGCCGCCTGTCGGGATCGGCGGTGGAAACCTCGGGGCCGGTCTGCGCGAGCGTGGCTGCGGCAGCCGCATGCGTCCGGTACCGCACGACCAGGCCCTCGGGGTCGGTGTGCCCCCATTCGCGCAGCGCGGCCTCGTCCATGGAGAGACGCATCCGTGCGGCGCTGTGCGCTATGGCGTCCTTGGTCCCGGCGTCGGAATCGGAGGCCGGGACACCCCTGGCCGTCTCGATCCGGCGTCGGCGCCGCAGGGCCCGTACCTCCGCGTCCCGTTCGTAGGACGCGACATAGCGCTGCCAGGCCGCGGCGCGCGTCGCGGGGAAGTGGTGGGGCCGTCCGTCGAGGTCCGGTGCGAAACCGCGCGCGTCCTCGTCGAGGACGGCCGACCACGCGTCGGCGTCCTCCGTGACGGTCGTGCTGTGCTCGACCGCGGGGGTCTCCGTGGCGGTCGTGGTCTCCGGGACCGCGGAGGTCTCCGTGACAGGTTCCCGCGCGGACTCGGGCAGCGGGGCGGTCGGCGCCGGGTCGGTGGCGGTACCGGTCGCCCCCGAGGTCTTGTGGAGGACCGGAGTGATGTCCACCCCGAAGGCGTCGCCCATCCGTTCGGCAACGTTCGTCAGCCAGGTGTGCGCTTCCTCCGGCTTGAGTCCGGGCCTGAGTTTGGGGCTCATGTAACGGCCGGACTTGTCGTTGATCTCCCAGCGGGACGCGACCTGGTCGAAGGTGAGTTCGCCCGCGATCCGCGCCGGGCGGGTCAGTGTCGTCCCGCTGTCGGTGAAACCGGTGGCGATCGTGGTGTGTCCAGCGCCGTCGATCGCCCGCTTGAGTTCCTCCATGGTCAAGCCGGCGTTGGCCTCGCTCGTCCGCATCGTCTGAAGGAGCAGTTCCAGTTCCGCCTCCTCCATGACGCTCGCCGGATGCTCGCTGCCGATCATGATGTGGCCGTCCTCGTCGACGGCGTAGTGCCACTGGCCGCCGCGTTCCAGGAGCGCGGGCCGGAAGTCCTCCAGCCGGTACCAGAGCGGGTTCAGCCGTACGTCGCCCTGGTCGTCGCGCTCGACGTCCTTGACCCGCTTCGGACCTGCCAGGGGTCCGAAGGCGCGGTCGTCCTCGGCTGTTCCGGTTCCGGCCACGTGCGCGTCCGGGTCAACCCGGTGGTGGTCGGGTGCGAGGGGGGCGATGGGGGTGTCCAGCACCGCGGTCATGCGTTCCGCGGCGGCGCGCAGCCACTGGCCCACCTGCGCGAGGTCCGCGCCCGGGCGTTCCTTGGGCCCCATGTACCGGCTGGAGGCGTCGATCTCCCAGCGCTCCGCGCGGGCGTTGTACTTAAGCTCGCCGCTGATCCTGCCCCGGCTGAGTCGTGCGCCGCCGCCGCCGCCGAATCCCGCCGCGACGGTGGGGACGCCCTGGTCGCCGAGAGCACGCTTGAGCTCGTCCATGGTCAGGGTTTCGTCGACCCGCCGCATGCCGTCGAGCAACTCGCCCAGTTCTCCGGGCTCGGCGATCGAGGCCGGGTCCTCGCTGCCGATGTGGATCTCGCCGTCCTCCCCCACCACGTAGAGCCAGATGCCCCGCGAGCGTTCGAGGAGGGCGGGCCGGAAGTCCTCCAGCCGGTACCAGAGCGGGTTCAGGCGCAGGTCGCCCGTGACGTCCCGCTCTTCGTCCTTGACCCGTCTGACGTCCACCGCCGGTCCGAAGGTGTCGTCCAGCGGGGCGAGGGCGTCCCGTACGTCGGCCGCCAGGTCCGGGTCGAGGTGGGGTTGGGTCAGCAGGAGCCGGGCCTGGTCCTGGGGGGACAGGCCGGTGTCCCGGACGGGCACCGCGGACCGGGGGGCGAGCTCCCAGGTGAGGTCGAGGGACCGGTCGTACGACAGGCCGGCGAGGTCCTCCCGTACGACGGTCAGGTCCATGAGGGCGGAGGAGGCGAGCCGCTCGACGAGCGCCTGTGTGAGGCCGCCGTCCGGCGCCGGGCCGGACGCGAGGTCCGGGGCCGGGTCGGGCGCGGGTGCCGGGTCGGGCGCGGGATCGGGCGCCGGGCCGGGCTCCGGATCGCGCACCGGATCGGACGGGGGGGCGGTCTCGTCGTCCACGGCGGGCGAAGGCTCGGGAGAGGCCAGGAGGTACTCCGTACCGCGCCGGTAGAGGGTGACCGTGCCCGCGGACACCGGGCCGGTCGGCAGGTAGCTCTCGTGCAGGCCGTCTTCTCCGACGATCACGATCTCCGCGGCGAAGCTGTTGGCGGCTACCTTTGCGGCGGTGGACTCGGTGGCCCTGTCCCAGCGGTTGGCCAGGAAGATCTGAGCCTTGATCAGGTCACGTCGTCGGCGCGGGCTGAGCACGACGTCGTCGGGCAGACGTCCACCGTCGGCCCGGTACCGCTCCATTTGATCGTCGGTCAGCCGGCCGGGTACGCGGCCGGACGGGGCGCTCTCGCGCGTCTCGGGGGTCGAGTCGACCCCCGCCCACAGCAGGACGTCGTGCGGGAAGGACGTGTCGGGGTCGAGTACGGCGTCCTCGGGCAGGCTCTGGCCGAGGACCCGGTTGACCGGATCGATGTCCCGCGACGGGAACCTCGCCCCGAGGGCGGACCAGAAGCCGTTCCCGTCCCCCTGCGGCTCGCGCAGCACGTACTCGATGCCGTCAGGACCGGTCAGGCGGTCGTCCCGGAGCGTGAAGCCGCTCCCGTCCTGCGGCCGAAGGTTCCACGGAGCCACGGCGTGGACCAGGCCCAGTACCGGACCGGGCCGCGGGGAGGGCGGCTCCGCGGACGGGTCGGGGGTGGCGTCCGTCGCGTCCTGCGGGCCCTGGGTGTGTTCGGGCTCGACGTCGTTGCCGGCCGAGGGTGCCGTGGCCGCCGCCGACGTGGCCTCGGCGGGGGCCGGAGAGGGTGTCCGGGTGGACGGTTCGGCGCCGGTCGGCAGGGCGAAACGGTAGTGACCGCCTGTCCGCCGCAGGACGACGTGCGGCCGGTCGGCGGCCGGGGTGGGGACGGAGGTGCCCGCGTCCGTCCCGGTGCCGGCCGTGCCGTGCTCCTGGAAGGTCCCGCCGGCTCCCACCACGGTGACCCGCAGGTCGAACGCCTTGGCCGCGAGAGGGGGAAGCAGGTCGGCCGCGGTCGCCTGCCAGGCCACGTCGTCCGGCCGGGAACCGGCTCGGCGCAGCAGTACGGCGGCCAGACGGGCGCGTTCCTCGGAGGCGAGCCGGTGGTGCAGGGGAAGCCGCCCGGTCTCGGTGAACTCCAGGTGCTCCGGCGAACGCTCCGGGAAAACGATGCCGGCCTGCTCGATCTCGTCCCGCGTGACGACACCGAAGGACTCGGTGTCGAGGCGGTCGACCAGTTCGGGGTGGCCGCCCGTGTCCAGCGCGTCGGCGAGGAACGACCGTATCTCCTCGATCGCCTCCGGCAGCCGCTCGTCCGGCAGTTCACCGAAGAGTTCCGGGTGTCCGGCGTGCGGGAGCGTCCGGGCGAAGGCGTGGAAGAAGCTGTCGTCGCCGTACGGGGTCTCGTGCACGGAGTAGTGTCCGGCACCGGTCCAGGGCCGGCCACCGACGGTGGGTGGTGCGGTCAGAGTCTGTGTGCCGTCGGGGTCGGTGGACTCCCCGAAGAGGTCGGGTGCGGGCTGCGTCACCACGGGCTCGACGGGATCGGGTGCGCGGAAGACGACCTCGGGCGGCTTGGCGACGCCCTGCCTGGGCGCGTCGGCGCCCTGTGCCGTGTCCTCGCGCGGCAGCCGGTACCAGCGGGTGAGCCGGTCGGCGGCGAGCCGCACCCGGTGGTACTCGGAGGCGGCCTCGTGCGCGGCCCGGTGCCAGGGAAGCAGGGGGGCCACGGCCTCGTCCTGCTCCGCCCGCACCCGGAGCAAGTCCTCCTGGGCCAGGCGTGCCAAGCGCCTGGGGACGATCGCCCTCATCGAGCCCTCGCCGTCGATGTGGCTGACGAGGTCCAGTTCCCTCTTGGCCCTGTCGTACGACTCCTCGCTCGCCTTGCGGGCGGCGGCGAGCGGCTCCAGGGACGAACGCATCCCGCGGCGCCGGGACCAGTAAGCCTTGTCGGCGTCCTGGAACGCGTTGCCCGCCTTCTTGACGGCGTTCCAGGCGTCGGCGACCTGCGAAGGGAAGTTCTCGTCCGTGACGAGTCCGTACTGGCGTGCGATCTCCTCCGTCATCCAGACGAGGACGTCGCCCCGGGTCTCGACGGCTTGGGGGCCCGGCTTGACGTAGCCGTAGGGTCCCATCCGGTCGTGGAACCACCGTGCGACGGCGCTGTCCTTGATCTGGTGCCGGACGTCGGCCACGGCGAGCCAGTCGGTACGCACCCGGAACAGGAACCCCCGGCCGACCGTGGGTTTGAGGGTGACCTGAGAGGCGTTGGCATCGACCTGCTTGGCGGCCTCGCCCTCGCTGCCCGCGGTGTCCGCCGGGGAGAACACGGGCCGTTGCCGCCCGGTGTCCGCGGTGCTGACATTCGCGCCGCCGGAAAGGATCCACTGCTGGGTGTTGTTGACGCTGAGTGAGTAGTCGCCGCCTTCGGTGTTCCTGGCCGCGCTCTCCATGACGAGCGTGGGAGCCACCGCGAAGAGCTGGGTGTCGGTGAAGTCGGGGCGCGAGAAGAGCTGGTAGGTGCCCGTGATTCCGCCGAACAGCGCGCCGTCCCGCAGGCCGGGCACGTGGTACCCGCTGTCCTGGGTGGTGTCCGCGTAGAAGCCGGTGAGACTCGTGTTGCTCAAGCCCTCGTGGAGCGCCGACGAAGACTTCGTGCCCGTCCTGATCAGCCCCTTCGCGTGTGCCTCCGCGAGCGGCCCGGCCAGGTCGTCGCCGTCGAGCGTCCGGCCTTGGGGGAGGCCGAGGTTCGTGCCGTAGGCACGGGAGAGCCCCAGCTCCGCGGCCTCCCGCAGGGTGTCCAGACCGAGCACCCGCCGAGGGGCGTAACCGATGGCGGGGTAGGTGAACGGCTGTCCACCGGGCAGGTCGCGGCGCCACCGGGCGACGTTCGACGGTGTGACGTCTCCGGAGTGCCAGAGCGTGACCTCCTCTTCCAGAACCGGCAGCCGCGGGACGCCGAGAGGGTCGTCGGGGCCGGCCGGAACCGACGTGACCGGCACGCTCAGGCTCATCGGTACGTGTGCGCGGATGGGGCCGACCGGTCCGGAGTGTGTGACCGGTTCGGTGCCGTTCGCGGGCTGGTAGGAGAGCTGGAGCTCGAACTCCGTCCGCTGGTCGGTGTGCGGTTCCTCGGTGAAGACGGTGTTGCTGGTGTAGCGGGCGGACGTCCTGCTGGTCGCGCTCTGCCGCGCGCCGGTCCCCTGCTCGGTCAGACTCGGGCCGGCGGCCCGGAAGCCCTCGTGGCCGGTGCGTACGTAGGAGGAGACGAGCGCGGCGACCGTCGACGTCCTGGTCTTGCCCGTCGCCCTCTCCTTGGACCGGGTGGAGTGCCGGGTGTCCTTGAGGACCGTGCCGTGCCCGAGCCCGTCGAACCCCGTGTCCCGGGGCCTCAGCCGGATCGTGACCGTCCCCGTGTCACCCACCAGCTCCAGGCGCATCCATCGCGCGCTGGTGCGGGTCCGCGCCCGCGCGCCCGTGGTGGACATCTGTTCCCGCAGGGAGCGCAGCGCCCGGGCGCTGACCAGACCGCGGACGCGTTCCCGGCTGGCCCTGCTGACACCGGCCGAACGCAGCAGGCCGTCGAAGACGCTGACCACCCCGGTCACGTCGAGGCTGTTGACGGGATAGGTGCCCAGGGCCTCGCCCGGGAGCAGCGGTTGCCACGGCTCCTCGTCGTAAAGCGGTACGGCCAGGCCGTCCTGCAGGTAGCCCAGGCGGTGGGCCGTCTTCTCGGAGATGTGGCCGTACCAGCCGGAGGGGACGGTGACGCGCCGTCCCGCCCAGGGGGTGCGGTGCAGGGTCGCCAGACCGTGGACCGGTCGGAACAGGCCGTCCGCGTTCACGTAGGCGGCGATCTCATGGCTGACGTTCGCGCTCACCAGCACATGGGGGCTGCTGATGACCGCGTTGACGTCCGCCGTCGCCGTCTGGCTGAGGGCGCCGGTCTCGTGGGACGCCCCGGTGTCGCTGAAGAGCGCCGCGTAGCCGCCGTAGACACCGGGGCCCACGTCGTGGGTGTGCCAGTACGCGAGCGACGCGGTGAAGCCGCTGAAGTCGACGTCCATGACCGCGCCGGAGACCTGACTGTCCACGCCGAGGGTCTGTTCGATCTGTACGTCCGCCGGGCCCGACACCACCTCCGGCCGCGATCCGACGTAAGCGTGGTGCACCAGCGCGCCACGCCTGTCGAGGTACGGCCCCTGCCCGAAGAGCCCGTTCACGAGGAGACCCTGAGCGCCGAACAGTTGGTCGACGTTGGCGGTCAGATACTGGGAGAGCAGCGGTCTCAGCGCGCTCTCGTAAGCCGGTGCACCGGGTTCGCTCACGTGCCACGAACCGTGGGAGGCGTCCCGCAGGGCTGCCGCCGCCGCCTCGGTGAGCTCGCGGTGCGCGCCCACGCCCAGCACGTGGAACGGCAGGTCCTGGAACGAGAGGTCCCGCAGTGCGGCCGACGGGACGTAGGTTCCGGTGACGAGGCTCCTGGACCGTTCCGGCGAAAGCACGTCGACCGTGACGCTCGGCGGCACCGAGGATTCCGCCGACGCCTGCGATGTCTCCTCCTGCCCGTGCTCAGCCGTTTCCGGCGTCTCGGGCGTCTGCGGCGGGAGCGACGGCTCCGCGTGCTCGTCGGCGACGGACAGGAGCACACGTCCGGTCACCGGATCGCCCGCCGCACCGCCGATCAGATCTTCCAGCGGCTCGTTCACGACGAAGACATGGGTGCCGGCCACGCCGAAGGTGACGGCCTGGAGCAGGTTGCTCGGACGCCAGTACCCGCCGATCTGCGCCCGCATGGCGACCCGGTAGGAGTAGGACTGCGACACCGAGGTGCCGATGTGCATGGTCTCGTACGACACCGTGGAGCCGAACCCGGTGCGGACACCGCGGCTGATGCCCCTGCGATGGCCGAGGCTCAGGTAGCCCATGTGGAGCGGGATGCTGAGGTGGTCGCGCTCGCTGTCCCGGATTCCGACGGCGACGTCGTATCCCGTCTCCACGGTGTGCATGGTGCTCTGCGCGGCGTCGAGCCGCTCACCGGCGGTGGTACCCGCTCGCACCTGGAGGTCGTCCTGGATTCCCTCGTGCCGGAGCCCCTCCAGGTCGAAACTGATCAGGAGGTGGCGGAAGGCCCGGGTCAGACCTCCCGGGCCGGGGCCGAGAGCGACGAGCGGGATCCTCAGTCCGGTCGTGACGAGCGTTTCCAGGTTTCCCGCCAAGGCGTGGAAGGAGAGTGCCTTGGTGACGGTCAGCAGATTGTGGAGCTTCAGGTCGTAGGTCTCACGGTCCAGCCCGATCGGATCCTGCCACCAGTGGGCATCGGTGGGAGCGGCCAGCGCTCCGAACGGGGCGATCATGTCGGGGTACTTGGCGGAGGCCGCCTCGATGACACGATCGGTGAAGACCTGGAGAAGGGTGGGCGGCGGGGGCGGCGTTTCCTCGCCCTGGACCGCGGGAGCGTCGCCGTCCGCGTCCGGGGTCGCGTCCGCGTCCGGGGTCGCGTCCGCGTCCGGGGTCGCGTCCGTGTCCGGGGTCGCGTCCGTGTCCGGGTTCGCGTCCGTGTCCGCTGGGGGGAGGCCGAGGGCGCCGGTGCCGGGCTCCCCCGTGGTGAGCGGAGCGGGATCGTGCAGGAAGGCTTCCGGCCGGCTCATGCCGAGTACGACCGGGTGGCTCTGCGTCAGGTACACGGGCGGCACCGGCGGTCGGCCGTCTCCCGCCGCCGCGAGTCTGCCGTCGTCCCAGCCGGCGAGGCGGCGTGCCTCGCTGCGGGGGAGGCGGTCGAGGCTCCACACCCGGAAGCGCCGGGGGCCGGTATCGCCGGTGCGGCGGACGTAGACGTCCTTGAGGACGATGTAGAGGTCGGTCGGGACCTTCTTCAGCTGTCCCACGATCTTGCGGTTGGCGGTGCCTCCGAAGGTGTCCGTGTAGGTGGAGGACCGGCTGTAGCGGGCGTAGAGCGACGTCAGGACACGCAGACCGGCGGGGCTGCCGAAGAACTCCGCGAAATCGACGCTGGGGCCGAGGCTTCCGAAGACCTGTTGGTTGTACGTACGGCCCATCGACCGCTCGTTGCGCACACCCTGCTGGACGGTGTGGCGCATTTCCGCGGTGGTCGTCTCGTTGAGCAGCAAGCCCTCGACCGGGACGATCCGGTCGACGACGAAGGCGCCGAGGGGGCGTCGCTCCTCGTCGGCCCGGAGCTGGTGGGTGGGGACGGGTCCCATCGCCGCCCGCTGCCCGATGAGGAGGAAGTTGTCCCTGCTGAAGAACCTGTTGAGCTCTTCGTAACCGGAGTCACCGGCCTTGGCGTCGACTCTGCTCAAGGCCCAGTCGCGAATGTGGCGCACCGAGCCGTATGCCTCGGAGCGGCCGAATCGCACCTCGGTGTCCGCCCCGCGGAAGCGCAGCAGGCGCGGTGCTCCAGTGCCGTTCACGGGGGAGGTCACGTGGTCGGGCAGCCTCACGGTCAGGCCGTAGCGCATGGTGAAGGAGAAGTGGGACTCGCCCGGATAGTCCTGGTCCGGCACGCGGTGGTCGGGGCTGACAACGCTGATCTTGTAGTGGACGTGGGCCAGATGCGGGTGCGAGGGGTCTTGTGACCTGGTCTCGCTCTGCTGCAGCGTCACGTCGTGCATGGCGTAGTCGTAGGACTTGGTGAAGCCGATGCCCGCGCCGATGCGGGCGTAGGCGGCCATGCCGGCGGTGGGGCCGATCGCGACCGACGGATTCACCCGGAACCCGGAGCTCTGCGAGACGCTGGAGCCGACGGAGACCTGGCTGCGCTGCACGTTGTCGAACTTGAAGGGGCCTCCCCATCCGTCGTCGAAACGTTCCCACTCGGTGTACGGACGTGTGGTGACGTGCAGTGCGCGAGGACGGCCGTGCCGGTCCAGGAAGGTGGGTGTCCGGTAGCCGTCGCCGTGGAACACCCACGGAGTGTCCCGCAGTGCGGTCAGGAGCTGGTCGAGCACCCGCTGCTGGCTGGGGTCCTCCGCGGCGGAGAGACCGGACCGGGAGACGATCTCCTCGTACGCCTTGTCCGCGTTCCGCAGCCTCACGTGGGCGTGTCCGTACGCGCCGGCCGGGGTGCCGGGCGTGCCGTCGCCCGTGAGGAATTCCGGCAGCTCGCTTCCGTCCCCGAACACGACGCGCCGGCCGTGCGGAGGCGGAGCCATCATCGAACGGTCGATGCGGGCGGGGCGGTACGTGTCGAGCTGGGAATCGATGGTGCGGACGGGGCTCACCGCGGTGAGGATCGGCGCCGGCGTGGGAACCGGCGTGGAGGGCTCCTCGGTCTCCGTCCCGGGTTCCGTGCCGTCGTCGAACCGCACCCGCTTCGCAGGGGGCGTGGTCGGTGCCGTGGCGGAATCGGAGGTGGCGGGCGGGGGCTGCTGGGCGTCGCGCAGGGTCCGCAGGTGTGCCGGGGAGAGCCGGCCGGTGATGTCCGGGTCGGACAGCAGGCGGCCGATGCCGGCGGAGAACACCTCCCGGGTGGCCGCCATGTTGACCGTGACCGGCTGCGTCGACCTGGCCCGGTCCAGACGCTGGGAGCGGACCACGGCCACGGCCCGGTGCAGTACCCGGTCGACGGCTCCCCGGGTGAGGTCGGCGGCGGTCTGCCAGAGCAACCGGACCTCCGCCTCGTCCCGCAGGGAGTCCAGGTAGCGCCGCCTCGCCACCTCCAGCGACAGTCGGGCTTCGGCCTCCGCCCGGGTGAGGTTCTGGGTGAGCCCGCGGGCGACGCCCTCTTCGACGCCCGGGGCGTTGCTCCGCAGCGCGTGGGTGATCCTGTCCCGTTCGTCGCTCAGCAGGCGGTCGGCACTCTCCCACAGGTCCACGAGCGAGTCGGCGGTCCAGTGGGACGGCAGACGGGACGGCGTGTCTTCCAGGAACGACTCCGCGAAGGCGATCCTCTCGGCCCGAACGGGGTCGACGGGACCGACGGGGTCGACGGGACCGACGGACCCGCGGTCTTGCCGGTCGTCGTCCTCACCGGGGGAATCGACGTCCATCGGTCCGGGTCCTGCCACCGCCCCCGGGCCGTCCTCGAGCGCGGCGCCTGCGACGGGCGACGGCGCCCCGGACGCCGGTGCCGCGTCCGTCCCCGCGCTGTCCGGCGCCGTCAATGACTCCAGGGCCGCTCTCCATCCGGGCAGCTTCTCGTCGAAGACGTCGTGGACCGAGACATCGCCCCTTCCGCCGCCCTCTTCCGTGACGGACAGCCGCATCAGGAACAGGCCCGGCCGGACTTCCTCCCTGACGAGGGGATAACCGTGTTCGACGAGCCACTCGACGAGCCGTTCCTCGCTCTCGGGAATGCCGGTGTGCGTCAGGTGGTGGAAGAAGTCCCCGGCGTTCACCCGTCGCCCGCCGCCGACGCGGTCCGGTCCGGCCACGAGCGGCGGGACCGCCCCCACGTCGAGTGCGCCCTCGCGCACGAGCATGTTCAGCTGTTCGATGCGGTGGCGCTCGTCGGGGTTCAGGTAGATCTGCTTGGAGGAACCGCCCTTGAACTCCCAGAACATGCCGTGCTGCATCGCTTTGAGGATGACGGGGAGATTCTTCTTGTGTGCGGAGAATCCCTTCCGCGTGAGGTGCCGAATCGATTCGCGGTAGGTGTGCCGGGTGCTCGACGACGACGTCGGTCCCATCTCGTCCGGAAGGAAGATCCGCGCTCGGCCCTGACCCTGATGGTCCCGCCGCACCATCTCCAGACCGAAATGCTCGAAGGCACCCACCAGGTGGCGGTCTTCCGGATCGATTCCCGTCTCCGCCAGATGCTTGACGAGATTGACCGCCGTCTTCACCACGGGGTGGTCGGACGCCCGGTGCCCCTTGGGAGGACGCGATCCTCTCCTGGCGGGAAACGCCCGGTAGTAGGCGTTGATCGCGTCGACCCTCGCGCGGGTCCCGAGGGTCGCGCTCGCGCCCTCGGGAATGACGTAGGGCTCGAAGTCCGCACTCTCCCGCGGAGCGGGAACCTCCTCCTCACGCCCCCGCTCCCCCGCGACGACACCGAGGTCGAGGAGCCGGTTCCTGGCCGTCCAATGGATCGCCTGTCCCCTGCGCACGCGTCCGACCCACGCCGCGAGACCGGGCGTGCGCTTCATCCCTTCGCCCTTGCGGGCTTCCGCGTTCGTGATCCCCGCCGCCGACCCATAGGTGAAGACGTGCTGCCGGACCGCCCGCAGCATGCGGTTCTCCGACGGCGAAAGGCCCGGCGGCACGGAAAGGAAGACGGCGTGGTCGCCCGGCAGGGGCCGGTGCGCCTCCCCCCAGCCGTCGGCCGACGAGAGGTGCGCGGCGTTCCACTGGTACTCGCTGTTGAGACGTGCGAGCTCGGCGGCATCGAGGAGGACCCCGTAGGAGTCCCGTACGTGGTCCCGGACACCGCCGAGGGTGTCGTCCATCGCCAGTCCGAGCGCCCTTCTTCTCCTGAGCAGCTCGAACAACTGCTGACTCTGGTCAGCGCTGAGGGCGGGGAGACCGGTTCGGCCGATCGGGATGCCTTGCGGTACGCGCCCCGCGTGCCAGAGAGCCCATGCTTCGGTCCCGAGCCGGTTCTGCGTCTCCACGCTGGGCCGGCTGAACGCATCGCCGTCCGGAACGCCGTCCGGAACGCCGTTCTCGTGCTGCGTCGTTGCACGGTCGGGCTCGGAGGGTCCGGCACCGTCGGCCGCGGGGGTCCGCTCCGGCATCGGCCACATCGCCTCCGTGGTGCCGGCGGGAAGAGCCGCGCCGTGTGCCAGGGTGGGCGCCCAGTGCTCGGTTCCCGGGCCGGCGTCGAGCCGCACCAGGGTGACTTCCTGCCGGGAATCGGTCGGCCGCTCGTCACTCGACAGCGAAAAGGTCCTGATCCGAGCTTCCTGCGCCGCCGTCCACCGCACCACACGCAGGGGCACGTCGTACATCCGCGCCACGAGTTCGGGGACGAGGTCACCGTAGGACGCGTTCCAGGCGCCCGGCGTCCGCACGAAGTCGATCAGAGCGGTCCGCCGCTGCTCGGGGGACCTGCCGCGCGGAGGCATCGCCAAGAGCGTCATGTCCAGGTGGTCCCAGACGCCCTCGACCACCGAGCGCTGCACTTCCAGGTAGGCGGCGAGCCGTTCGCGCAGCTGGGTGGCGGTCCGGACGGGCTCGCCCCCGGGGCGGGACCCCAACCCCGCCGTGAGGATGAAGGAGTTGAAGAAGCAGTCACCGTCCCCCGCGACCTCGCCGACCCGCAGGTGGGACCCCAGAGCGGCCCGCACCTCGGTCAGGCCCTCGCCGACCGACGGCCCCGTGCCGCCGGCGCGTGCCGGGGAAGGCCCCTCCGGATCCTCCTGGTGGTCTCCCCCGGGCGCCGCGTCCTCGTCGGAGGCTCCGCCCCGCAGCCGTACGGCGGGCTGGGGACCGGTCGCCGCGGTGGGCGGGGTCGTGCCGTGGGTGTCCAGCGCCCGTCGGAGGCGGTCCCGCTGGTCGGCGGAGAGGGTGATCTTGCCCAGCTCCCGCTCCAGCACCCCCTTGTACGGCGTCGGGTCGACGTGCGAGGTGAACACGAGGACCTCGGCCCGGTCCGGACGCACCCGCGGGCGAACGGCGACCGGGTCGTGGTCGGTGAGGGTGAGCAGCGCCCCGCCGTACACGTGGACGGTCGTCGCGTCGATGAAGGCGATGGTCTGGTCGGGCGCGAGGAACGACCGGGCGAGGACGCCCGTCGCGGGACCGGGCCGCTCCTGTGCGGCCTCGTGGAACCGGCGCTCGGCGGCCTGGGGGGTGGTGGACAGTGCGACGAAGGCGGTTTCCCCGACGCCGTCCGCTCGGGGGAAGTCCGCCTCGCCCAGCGGGAGCAGGGTGACCGGCTCGCCCGCGTACCCGGTCCTGGGCTGCGGCAGGCCGTGCATGTGGAAGATCGACAGTCCGCCACCGACGAACTTGGTGACCTGCTCCGCCACCTCGGGACTGACCGTGCCGCCGTGGATCTGGCTGTTGCTGATGAACACGGTGCCACCGGCTCCGCCGTCCATGGTGAACCAGTGGAAGCCGTCTTCCTCGGCCATCGGCCGCCGCAGATCGCCGAGCAGGATGCCGTGCGGGGAGTACGAGTTCTGCGAGGAGGCCGGCACCGGCGGCTCCTCGGTCGTCGCCAGCCAGGGCGGCAGTTCGTCGGTCAGCCGCCAGGTGCCGTAGTCCAGCCCGAGTCGCCACGAAAGCTGCCGGGCCGCTCGTGCCCCTTCAAGGCCGTACTCGGCGGCGATCAGGTGCTGGAACGATTCCAGCAGGGCGTTCTGGGCGACGATGGTGTCCATGGGCCGCGCGTCCCGCGCCGGACGCTGGTGGTCGACTCTCACCCGCAGCCGCGCCCAGGAGAGCGCGTCGCCGCGCTGCTTCTCCGTGAATCCGGCCAACCGCTCGCGGGCGTCCGCCGCGGCCTTGGTGTCCGACGCGGTAAGGCTCGTGGCAGGGTCCTCGGCCGAGCTCCAGGAGTGCCGCACACCGGAACGCAGCGCCTTGCGGAAGTCGGAGGATCCGAGAAGGCCGAGCTTCAGGGTGTAGGCCAGAGCGGCGGCGTCCGAAGGTGCCGAAGAGCGCAGCTCCTCGTAGTGCGCTCTGGCCGGATCGCTGCCCAGCATCGCCGTGAGCAGTCCGCGGGTGAAGTGGTCGGCGTCGTGGAACGACGGATTGTAGGGGGCGGCGAGGTGCTCCAGGGCGTACCCGTGGCCCGACAGGAGCTGTTCGGCGTTGACCGGGTAGCTCTGGAGGACCTCGACGTCCTGGTCGTGGATCAGGTCGCCGGGTTCGACGAACAGTCCGCCGTCCCTGTTCTCCAGGCGCGTCAGGCCCGGGGCCGGGCGGTCGGCCCCGAACCGGAACCCGATCGCCTCCGGGTTGCCCGGAAGCTGCACGGCGACCGACGTCCGGCCGTCGGGCCGGGCCATCACGATGACCTCCGCCGCCAGGACGGTACGGTCGACGGCGTCCACCCCGTAGATCCGCAGCGGCTCCAGCGCGTGCACGACCATCAGTTCGACGTGCGAGTAGTGATGCCTGGCTGTGCCGTACCTGGTCCCCAGGACGCGCGACAGGTCCAGTGCCGCCGCTTCTCCCTCCTGGCCGCGGCGTTCGGCGACCAGGGCCGTCAGGTCCGACCACATGGTCAGCTGGCGGCGCTGGGTCGGGGTGGGCAGAAGGGTGGTCACCACGGGACGCTGATGATCGATCGACAGGCGGTCCGCCGCCCAGCGGACGTGTTCCGCGCGTCCCGGACGTCGCAGCCACTCCCTGGCACTCGTGGCGTCCGCCTTGTCGGCGGCGGTGAGTTGCAGAGTCTTCGGGTTGTCGATCCAGTCCCGGTGCTGTCCGACGCGCATGCGCTTGATGAGGGAGTTGGGCGCGTTGAGTCCGAGTTCCGCCACCTTCTCGCCGGTCGCCGCCCGGAGGAATCCCAGGGCGAAGACGACGCAGTTGTAGTTCTGGAGGTGGTAGTTCCGCTCCGCGTTCTCCTCCGCGTACCGGTACGCCGCCGCCAGCTGATCGGCGTCGATCCGGTAGGAGCCCAGGACCTCGGCGCCCGGGTCGTGGAAGGCGTTCGGTCCCTCGGCGGTGACGCCTCCGGCCGCCCTTCCGGTCACGACGTGCGCGTTCAGAATCCGTTCGGTGGTCCGGAAACCGAAGCTGACCGGCAGGTCGCGCCCCGGCAGCCTCACCGAGACGAACGCGTGACCGGTGCTCGCCGTCCTGACCATCTGGACGAACCCGGCCTTGCCCGGGAAGGCCATCAGGACGACTTCCACGTCCCGGGCACGGCGATCGGTGGCGTTCGCCGCGTACGACCGAAGCGGCTCCATCAGGGTACGGAAGGACTGCGGCGGAGCGGTGGGCGATCCCGTCCCGTCGGCTGGAGGCACGGTCGGCGCGTCGGTGTCGGTGTCGGTGTCGTCGACGTCGGCGTCGGCGTCGGCGGTGGCGCCGTGCGCGGGGTCGAAGGGGGCTGCGGCGGCAGCCCGTGTGGTCGGCGGCGTGCGGGAATCGTGCGTCGGGTCGTGATCGTCATGGTCGTCGTTATGGTCGCCGTTGTCGTCGTCGGAGGTCAGCTCCACGACGGAGAGGTCGTCGAAGTCGTACGACTCGTCGTGCTCTTCGGGCTCCTCGACGAGGGGAACGACCTCTTCGACTTCCGGGCCCTCGTCGACTTCCGGGACCTCGTCGACTTCCGGGCCCTCGTCGACCTCGGGGACCGGGTCCGCCGGCCGCTCCCGCGCGAGGGTGTCGCCGTCGAAATGCCCCTTTTCCAGACCGGTACGGATGTCCCGCATCAGCTCGTCGAGGGAGAGTTCCACCCTGCTCGGCCCGGCGATCGGCTCTTCCTCGGGCGTCACGACCGTATCCGCCGGTTCCCTGCCGGCTCCACCGGGCAGCCCCGTGGTCCTGCGTGTCCCGTAGCGCCTGGCCAACTCCAGCGAGAGCGCAAGCGTCCGTCCGGAGCCTTCCGTGAGCCGGCTGTGGGTCACCAGGGTGACGAACGCGTCGATCAGCTCGCGTCGCTCAGCTGCGCCCGGATGGGCGGCGTCCATGAACCAGGTGTGGTCGGCGGACACCTGAACACGTGACCAGAGCTCCGCCCGCGCCCGCTCCTCCGAGCCCGCGGAGCGCAGGAACTCCTCCGCCGTGTCCAGGGCCGCGCGGTCCTCGCCGGTCAGCCTCGCCGAACCCACCCGGGCGGCCCCCGCGTCCGCCGGGACGGGGACCGCGTCGTCCGCGGCGGTGATGCCCGCCGACCGCGCTCGCTCCAGAGCCGCTTGGACGTCCCGCCGGGTGCCCCGCAGCGCCGTCTGCGCGAGGACCACCACATGCTGGTCCGTCTCGGACAACCGGCCGAAGTCGTCGATGTTGGCGTCGAGCCGTGCGACGAAGCCGCCCACCCGCTCCGGGGTCCCGCCCAACGCGAGATACGCCTCGGTCGCCGCGGTGAGTATCCGCGCCGGAGGACGCCGGTCGGCGGTCGTCTTGCCCCAGACGCGCTCGAACGAACGGAGGGCTCCGGGGTGCCGCTGCCCCTTGTCGGCCTTGCTCACGATCGGAGCGGACCTCCGCAAGCCGAACGCCGCCCGCAGGGCGGCCAGGTCCGGCGTACCGGCTTCGCCGCGCGCCACCCCGTTGAACAGGTCGCCCGTGCTTTCCCGGTCGGCCTTGGGCTCCGACGCCTTCTGTGGGAAGACGGGGTGGGCGCGCCGAAGGCCGGGAGCGAATGCGCCGGGGACGCGGGCAGGTCCCGTAACCCGGTAGGGCGAGTAGGTCGCCAGCTGGCTCTCCAGCCATCCTGCGAGCTCTGAGACGCGCCCCCCCTTGGCCTGCCGGAGATTCGTGAGGAGCGACTCCATCCCGTTCACCATGGCGTCGTCCGTGTTGGCCATCGCGACATAGGGCTGCCAGGCACCTCCCTGAGGAGCCTGGTTCCGTCCGTAAGGGTCCCCCGCCCGAACCCGGTGGCTGCCCCAGGACCTCAGAACGCCGGCCACCAGTCGTGCGCGGTGGTCGAGGCCCCGCCATCTGTCGAAGCCCGCCACCTGCTGATAGGCATGGCCCAGCGCAGCGAACTCCGGTTCGTAATGCAGGCCCTCTCCGCGGAAAATCTCGGACACACGTCGTTGCAGGAACTGCATCTGCGGTTCGCTGAGAGGCGGAGCGGCCGGTGCGGACCGGTTCCCGTCGGAACCACCGAGTGTCGTGTAGAGCCGCTCCACACGTCCGGACGTCTCGGCATCGAACGAGCGCCCCAGAAGCCTGGCCAATCCGTATTCCGCCACGAACTCGTGAGGATCGGCCAGGGCGTACGAGCTGACCTCCGACACGGCTTCGATGTCGTCGTCGTCGAAGGTGGTCGACAGGATGTCCACGTAACGGCTGGGCCCGTTGTTGTAGTGGAGCCAGTGCATCAACTCGTGGAGAGTCGTGCCCAGACCGGATTCCTCCATCATGTCGTCGACACCGTCTTGTACGGAATCCTGTGCTCCGGGGGAACGCGGAGCCACGGTGAGAGCACTCATGAACATCGAGCCCGGTGCCTGGAACGTCGCCCGGCTTCCCTCGACGATGCCCAGCGAAGCCGACTCCGATCGGATGCGGAGTTCGTCGCCACGCTGCGATCGACGGACCTGGAGATGACGGTGGTACTGCGGCAGATGAACCGTCAGGGTCGAAGGCAGTCGATGACCTGCCTCCCGCAGCATCCCGAGGCTGCGGCGGACAAGAGCCATACGGGGCGCGGCAGAGGGGTCGCTCTGTGCGTAATGGAAATCGACCTCGACATTCGACACATTTTCTACGGTTGTCGTCGTCGCCGCAGTGTTCCTGGCGGGGGAAAGGGTCCGCGGGTTGAGATAGTGATGCAGATCCGGATGGGCGTGGACGTAACTCCGGGCGATCTGGCGCAGGGTCGCGAAATCCGCGTTTCGAGCGTCGACGCCCGCACTCCGCAGGGTCTGCACCATCCCACGGGCCATCGCACCTCTGAGATTGGCCAGATAGGAAACCAGCTCGGGGTAGTCGGCGCTGTATCGGGGCGCCAGCCGGTCCAGAGCCTCGTAGTCGAGATTCCCGTCGTAAGTGATCCCTGCCGTACTCTGAATTTCCGCCAGTGATCCGTCGGCCATACCCCGGGCGCCACTCAGCCAACGCTGCACGGCAAACTGACTCAGCTCACCCCGGGGTGTCCGCGAGTATTCGGTGAAGTACGGATAACTTCCTTGCCGGATCGCCTCGTCGGGCTCGTCCAGCCGGCCGATCGCGTCCTCCAGTTCGGGGGCGATCGACGCATACGCCTCCACCGGGTCGTCCCAGCTGTACACGCCGGGGACCCGAAGGCCGAGTACCCGCATGCGCTCCGCCTGGTCCGGCCGTGGCCTGAGCCGCCCTTCCTGGACCTGCGCGATCCACCCCTGAGTCGCCGCCGTGGCCGAGCGCATGTCACGGCGGGCCGCGTACAGTCCGCTGATCTCGCGCAGCGCGGCATCCAGGTCGTGGACCTCGCCGCGCCGCTCCGAGGGACCGCGGAACATGTTCACCGTCACGTCGTCGTCGGCGTGGTGGAGAAGATGAGCCTTGCCCGACACGTCTGCGGAGACATCCGTGTCCACACCCGCGACGGGAAGGCCGGCGATCCACTGGCGGATCTCTTCCGGAGACCGCGGCAGCCTTCCTTCGAGGGATGCCTTGCCCACCGGCTCCTTCGTTCCCGGGCCGTCGTCGGTCTCCACCAGCGTGTCACCGGACTCCGAGTCCGAGTCGAAGACCGTGTCGGAGTCGTCGGACGAGGCGTCGTCGGTGTTCTGGGTGTCGGGGCCGGAGGCCGGGGCGGCCGGCACCCCGGAGACCAAGGTCCGGGCGTCGTGCAGCGTGGCGCCGGTGTCCTGGTCCGCGTCCGTCGCCCCGTCCGTCACCCCGGAGCCGGACACGGTGGCCATCGGAACGGGCGCGGCGTCCTCGTCGTACGACGAAGCGGGTGAGGTCGTGGGGAGGGGCTCGGCGGGGCGCGCGTCCGGCTCGGCTTCCCGCTCTCGCTCCTTCCGGTCCTTCGCACGATCCGCCGCGCCGGGCAGCACGACGCCGGTGGTGAGCGGAAGGCCCGAGACCGTGGGCGTCGGGGTGGGGGCCGGCGAGGTGGTCTCACCCGCTGAGGTGAGGGCGTCCGGCCGGGAGTCCTCGGGCGTGCCGGGGTCGCCGGTGGTGGTGGCGTCGGCCGTCGCGTCGGAATCGGTCGTCCCGGCGGAGACCGTGGTGTTGTCCTGTACGCCCTCGCCCTCGCGGGCGTCGTCGGCCCTCGGCCGGTCCTGGCCTGTGGGGGTGGTCGGGCCGTGGGCGGCGGCGCCGGCACCCACCGTGGCGGGGGCGCCGCCCTGGACCGTGCCGGATGGCTGCGTCGTGCCTGTGCCGGTGGCCGGAGCCGTGCCGGGAGCCGAGGTGGTGGCGGCCGGGCCCGTGACCGAAACCGGCCCGGGGGTCGCGGCGGCGACGGTCGACGTCTGGCCGTCGGTGCCGTCCGCAGTTGCCGCAGGCCCCTCGCCGGTGACGGAATCCTCCTCACCGCCCTGGGCGGCGGCGGACGGGTCGTGGGACACCGCGTCGCCCTGCGCGATGGCCGGGTCCTGGGAGTTGGTCGCCGCCTGGGCCGGTCCGGTGCCCGGGGTCGCCGAAGCGGCGCCCGGAACGGTGCCGGCGCCTTGGACGGGCTGCGTCGGCGCGTCCACATCCGCGTCCGTGTCCGCCTCGGCCGGAGGTTGGGTCTGGTTCTGGGACTGGGTCGGGGTGTCCGGGGACTGGGTCTGCACCGGGCCCTTGCCCGGAGTGCTCCCACCGCTCCCCGGCACGGTGGCCGGACCGGCATCGTGGCCCGCGCCCGCAACCGCTCCCGACCCCTCCCCCGCCCCGGACAGGGACGGGGTGTTCACGGTGGGGGGCTGGGAGACGGTGGGGAAGCCGGACGGGGCGGCAGCACCGCTCAGCCCGTCGGGCTGGAAGGCGACCGGACCCGGCTGCCCCCCTCCCACGGTGGGGACCTGGGAGCCCTGGACCGCATACTCGGCGGCGACTTCGGTGCCCGCACCCTTGGCCGGGTTCGTACGCAGCCATTCCGAGGCGTTGTTGGGGGTGACGTCGGTCTTCCGGGGAAAGACGAAATCGCGCAGCCCCAGGGCCGCCTTCTGGACCCCGGTGAAGATCAGCGCGGTGTTCAGGCCGCTGATGACGGCGCCGTGGAAGGTCGAGAAGCTGAACCCCTGCTGGTAGACGGCCGCCTCGGCGAACGTCTCGGCCGCGCCCTCGCCGAGCGCGTCGAAGCCCCGGTCGGCGGTGTTGGACGCGAACTTCCCTCCGCCCGAGAGCGGGCCGTCGGATGCCAGGTTCTTCGCCCCGTGCGTGGCGGCGCCACTGCCCGGAACGGTGTTCAGGCCTGGCATCTTGTCCTTGTCGGCGAACTTCTTGCCGAACCCGTCGCCGATGTCGAACTTGTTCTTGAACAGCCCGTTGAAGAGGTTCTTTCCGCCGTGGATGAGGTGGTCGAAAACCGATGTGAGACCACCGGTGATGCCGCTGAGCACGACGTCCTTCATGTCGATGCCGTGCGGTTTACGGCCGGGCGCCGCCGTCAGGATCAGGGCCAGTCTCGCGGCGAGCGTGGTGAACGCCTCTTCCAGCGCCTCGCTCAGGGTCGGCAGCAGATGGAAGCGCTTGGCGAAGATCTCCAGGATCACCAGGATCCGGGCACGTGTACGCAGCTTGGCTTCCGCCGCCTCGCCCGCCGTGGCGCCGCCGGTGAAGAACGACACCACGGCGAGGAACAGCAACTCAGCAGCGAGGATGGCCAGTTCGATCAGCAGGCTGATCTTCGTCTCGGCGATGCTGATGGAGGTCTTCACCCGGCCGTCGGAGATCTCGTCCATCTGGTCGGCGAACTCGGTGACGTGGTTCTTGCCCCCGTCGTCGGTCACCACCCGCACGCCGCGGACATACTTGTCGGCGGTGTCGGCCGGCAACACCTTGGCGGCGTAGCCGACCGACTCCATGAGCAGCTCGCCCAGTTTGCGGATTTTGTTCGAGAGCTTTTTGAACGCCTCATGACTCATGTAGGCGTAGTCCTCATTGGCCTGCGGCAAGCGTTCGCCCATGAGGGCGAAGAACAGGTCGTTGAGCCAGTTGGGGACCAGGATGGCCATGCGGGGTCAGTGCCTGCCGAGCTTGGAGTCGTGGATCGCCTCGTAGGCGTCGTCCTGGGCGTCGCCGATGATGGAGCCGTGCAGGTCCAGCACGTCGGCCATCGCTCCGATGACTTCCAGCAGGGACGTGGCGGTCTCGTCGGTGCCCTCGCGCTCCCTCTCGTCCCTCAGTCCCAGTTCCCTTGCCATGGCGTCGTCACGACCGACCCACCCGGCGCTCCGGGCGGCGTCCTCACGGAACTGCCGCACGCCGTTGTGCACGGTCTCCATGATCTCTGCCTGGATTCTCGCCGCCCGCTGGATGTCCGCGAGGCTGGCGGAGAAGACGTCTGCCACGGTTACTGGTCCTCCCCGTCCTCGTGGATCTCGTCCCGCAGCGACTGACGGCCCCTGCGCGCGGGCGTCTCCGCCGGCTCCTCCAGCACTCCGGGCCCGAAGATGTCGGCCCAGTCGATGTCGAAGCCCTTCATGGGCGACATGCCAAGGCGCGGTTCGGTGAAGGGCTGCATCGTCCGCATCACGTGCCGTGACATCGCGTCCCGCGCCTGGGACGCGGCTTCCAGCACGGATGCGGCGAGCTCGGTGGAGCTCATGGAGCGGTACTTGTTGTCGAGGAACCTCAGGTCGGTCAACTGTCCCTGCGATCCCACCGTGGCTTCCACCACGCGGTCGCGGGAGCGCACCACGTAGGTGGCTTCGCGCAGTTCTTCCTTGGCGTCGGTCAGACCGGCGGTCACGGTGTCCAGTTCGGCCAGGGTCTCGGCGAGACGCTGGCTGAGAGCCTCCGTGTAGGGGTTCGACGCGACGCTCGCGTCGGGGGCGTCGAACGCTCCCTGCTGACTCCGTGTCACCCTGTCCTTCTCCGTCCCGCTCATCCGATCACCGCCGGCGTGCCGCCTTCCTCGGTGCCCCACACGTCCTCGTCCTCGTCCACCCAGTTGGTGCGCTGCCGGTCCCCGCTCTCCGTGGACTGGCCGCCCTGCATGCCCCCCATCGGGGCACCGCCGCCCATGGGGGAACTGCTCGTCTGGCTGCCGTTCCGTCGGAACGGCATGTCCTCCCCGTCGATGGTCGGTGCGACGGACCCGTTGCGGCGCAGCGCTGACAGATTGCTGGTGTCGTTCAGCGACGTGCGCACACGTTCCCCGTTGGTGCCGCCTCCTCCCGCGCCACCCGCTCCGGCTCCTCCGCCACCGAAACCGGGGTTGAGAGGTGTACCGCCTCCGGACGCCGTCGATCCCTGTGTGTTCGACAAGGCACTGTCGTAGGCTCCTGTGTTTCCGCCCAGCGTACCTCCTGTGAAAGGTGTGCTGTCGTACTCCAGGTAGTCGGTGTCCGTGTCGTCGTTGAGGTATGTGTTACCGGTGTCGAAGGGGTCGTTGTTCAGCTGAGACGTTCCGCCGTTCACCGGGAGGCCGGTGCCGTTGCTCGTCGGGCCCGGGATGTCGATCGGCTTGTTCAGCTGGGTCGTGGTCGTGTGGCCGTCCGGGTCGGTGGTGTGCAGAGTCCCGTCGGCGGGGTCGAACACCGTCGTGGTGCCGTCCGGGTTGTGGGTGGTGAGTGTGCCGTCCGGATTGAGCGTGAGGTGTCCGCCGTCGGGGGTGGTGATCGGGTCACCGGGGTTGAGCTGCGTGGTGGTGGTGTGCCCGTCCGGGTCTGTCGTCACGAACTGACCGGTGTCGGGGTCGTAGGCCGTCGTGGTGCCGTCCGGGTATGTCTGCACCAGGTTTCCGTCGTCGTCGAGGCGGGGGCCGTCGTCGACGAGCGAACCGGGGTTGAGGTTGAGCGGGGAGGTGTTGCCGGTGGTGGTGTTTCCGCCGCTCAGGCTGGGGATCAACGACGAGAGGTTGTTGAGGGGCAGCGTGGTGCCCGAGTTCGACGTCCCGGTGGGGTCCGTTCCGCCGAGGTCGGTGAGCGCGTTGTCCAGGCCGGTGTTCAGCGGCGACGTCGTGCCGTCGAGGCTCAGCCCGCCGCCGGGGTTGAGGCTCTGGCTGAAGCTGTCGCCCAGACCACTGAGACCGTTGGTCAGGCCGTCGTTGAGGCTGTCCCCGAGCCCGCTCATACTGCTGTTGAGCTGCTTCTGGTTGTTGTTGGAGTCGACGAGGTTGTTGTTGAGGTTGTCGAACAGGCCCTCGGTGTTCTTGTTGGAGTCGGAGAGGTTGTCGTTGAGCTTCTGCCATGCCTCCTGACTGTTCTTGTTCGCGTCGTCGAGAGACTTCTTGGCGGCCTCCTTCTCGCTCTTCGTCTCCTCTTTCTCGTAGTTCTCCGAGAGGCTCCCCTGGTGCTTGGTCGTGACTTCCTGGGCCAGTCCCTCGGAAACGGTGCTCCAGCCGGCTCCGAGGTTGGAGAGTGATTTCTTCGCAGCCGCGACGAGGTAGCCCTCGACGTTGTTGTTCCAGCGCTGGACCGCTCTTTCGCCGATCACCTTCCAGGCATTGATGTCGTCGAGCGCGCCGAACCCCGGGTTGTCGGTGAACCCGGCCGCGGTGCTGAACGTCCTGTTGTTGCTGTTGCTGTTGCTGTATCCCCAGAGGTCCTCGTCGTTGTCGGCGCCCTTGGTGTAGTGGCTGTTGAGGAAGTCCGGGTCGGACACGAGGACGTACGGAACGTTGTTCTGCATGATCCAGCGGCTGAGCTCGTCCAGCTCTTCCAGCAGTGCCCGATAGGGGTCGTGCTCGCCGGAGTTGGCCCAGTTGAGCCAGGCGCCTTGCATGACCTTGGCCTCGAAGTCGAACTCCCACTGGGCCTGGAAGAGCCTGTCGGAGTAGTTCGACGCGGGCACGTGACCGCCGAGCATGGTGTGGCCGGAGTTGTATTCGGGCCCGCCCATCTGATCGACGTAGTTCTCGTAGTTCTCGTGCAGCGTCTGGAAGAGGTTGCGCACCACGTCGGCGGACTCACCCTTCCACGCGGCCTTGTCACCCCCCAGCTGCTTCTCCCATTCGGCCAGTTGCTTCACCTGGGTCCTGAAGAACCCGGCGGCCCGGTCGAAGGCTTCCGCCGTCCGGTCGAACGATGTCAGGTCGACGGCTTCGGCATCGGCGACGCTCACGCCGCCGTAGGAGAAGTGCGTGGTCCGGTGGTCGTTGACCAGGGTGTTGAGGACGACTTTCGGTGCCGTGACGTAGCGCCAGAGGTCGTTGTCGTCCCACTCCTCGCCGTCCTTGCCCTTGGCGGTGCCGCCTTCCCGCGTCGCCCCCGGGTCCAGCAGGTGACTGGCGCCGTCCGAGTCCGTGATGGGCCTGATGAACGTGATGTCCGCGGTGAAGAGTCTGACGTCGTCCGCGCCGTGGTGCGTGTAGAAGGCGAGCCGGTAGTCCTCTCCGTGCGACGCGTGCCATCCGGAGGAAGCGGAGTAGTCGTTCTTGTCCACGGCGCGGTTCAGGTGCTCCACCAGGTGCACGCGCATGAGCGGGATTCCGTCTTTGCTCTTCAGCTTGTCGAAAACGGCCTTGCGGCTCGGCATCGAGTAGCCGGTGTAGAGGCTGACCGCCTGGGCCCAGTAGTCGTCGGCATCGGCCTGAGTGGCCATGGGCGAGCTCCGCTGTCGAAGGGGGGAGGGTACGGACGGGGAGAGGGCGCGCCGCCCCGGACCGGGCGGCTTCGGCCGGATGCCGCACGGGCCCCCGCGCGGATCCCCCGTCCGGAGAACTCGGCGCGTTCGGGCAGCGGCCCTCAGTCGGTGAGCGTGGTCTCAGTCGGTGAGCGTGGTCTTGGTGCTCGACGACGGGCTCATGTCGCCGTCGACGTCCTCGAAGATGTCGAGCAGCTTCTGAGCGTTGATCTCGGTGAGGTTGTCACCCAGCGTGTTCCCCATGATCTTCAGGGTCTCTCTGAAGTCCCTGTCGATGTCCTTGAACAGGCGCTGCTGCGCGTCCAGGATCCCGTCGATGGACGTGGCCGACTTGGTGGTGGCCTCGATGAGACTCTTGCCGTGCGTGAGTTGGTCCCCGGCCATCGGCCCGAGTGCCAGGAACTGGTTCTGTTGCAGTGTCTCAGGGGTGGTGGCACCGTCGATCAGGCTCTTGAGGGCCCTGCCGGGCGGGCGGCCGTCGCTCGAATCGGTCTTGTCCCTGCGGATGTTCTCCGTCTGCGTCACGAAGTCCTTGAGCTCCGTGTCGATGAACGTCTGGAGCGACTTCCCGTCGAGCTGCGTCAGGTTTCCCATGGGATCTCCGATGGTCGTTACGGCGTGCTTCGGGCGCCCTGCCCGAGCCTCGCGGGGCCGACCCCGCGTACGGTCGCGGGCCTCCCCGCGCGCGGGCGGGCGGACCCGGGAACCGGGGGCCCCGGCGCCCGGGTGCCGGCCTCACGAGTTCTGGCCGGCAGGCACCGGACGCCCCGTCACCGACGCGCTGGACGGCCGGCCCCGGTGCGGTTCCGGTTCGGGGGGAGGTCAGTGTTCCCAGATGCTCGCGAGCTTCTTCTCCGTGTCGGAGTAGTGGCCCTTGATCCGTTCCAGCAGGGCCCTGTTGACGTCCAGCAGGCGCTGTGCTCCGCTCATGGCCTCGTCCCACCGCTTCTGGGCCGCGTCGTAGGCGGACGCGTCGGAGCCGTACCAGGAATCCCGCAGAGGCTTGAGGTCCGCCTCCAAGGATTCGATGGTCTTCCTGATCGCGGCGTTCTGGGACTCCAGGTCGGCAGCGGCGTTCTCCATGTGGTCGTAACTCACATAGATGTAACCATCACCCAGGGTGTCTTCCGGCATGGTGAACTCTCTTTCCTCGAAGTGGGCGGGCTGGACCGCGACCGCGGCTCAGCCGGGCTCAGGCAGTACCGGTCAGCTGGTCGAAGACCGACTCGGACTGCTTGTACGCGGCGTTGATCTCCTCACGGGAGGAGCCCTGCGCCTTCTGGTGTTCCGAGAGGCTGGTGTTGAGCTTGTCGATCATGCCTTCCAGATTGCGCAGGATGGTGTCGACCTTTCCCTCCCATTCGCGGATCAGCTCGCCGAACGCGGCGCCGTCCTCGGCCCGGTAACCCGAGGCAAGGTGGTGGCGCGTGGCCTCGACGTCCTGACGGCTTCTGAAGATGCCGCTGAACGCCATCTCCAGTGCCTGGATGCCGTTGCGCGTCGCATGTTCACTTGACTGCTGGCCGTTTCCTGCCATGTCCAGCCTTTCGGTTGCTTCGCCGAGGAGATTCGTGCCCGTCTCGACGCTCGATACGTGGTTCGTGCCGGGGGTGCCACATGTCGATCACCACGGCTGCACGGCACATGTTCGCTGCTCACCTTCGTGCCTCGGTGATCGAATCGACGGCCGGACCCGACCGGACACCTACCGTACCGCTTCAGATATGTCCGCAAGGATGGTATCCGGATGAACACGTGTGCATTCTCGTGGCGGGGGTCCACTACCCGAGCGGCGCGCACCGCGCCGGTGCGGCCGGTCGGGCGGCTCCGGTCGCGACGTCGGGATCGAGTTCCGGCCCCGTCGACAGCATCATGAGCAACGGCGAGGGCAGGGAGGTCACTTGGCCTTCGTCGTAGCCGAGCGCTCCGAGCGCCTCGGCGGAGGGAACCCGGTACTTGATGCCCGTGTCGTCGACCAGGTAGGTGGTGGTGCCCACCGTGGTGCCACCGGCGCCCAGCGCGCGTACCAGGGCGGCGTGGCCGGGACGTACCACCACGTCGTCCACCGGCAGGCAGGCGGGCGAGGCGTCCCGCGACGGCTGGGCGACGGGGGCCAGACCGGCCGTCTCCGCGAGCAGGGTGGTCACCTTCGTGCCGTCGGGGCTCGGTTCGACGCCCACGCACGCGGACTGGTCCGCCTCGGCCCGCACGGGCTTCGGCGGCGCGGCGGGCAGTCCCTCGGCTGCCGGTGAGCGGCCCTCCGCCCCCGGTGCGAGGTGCTGCTTCAGCGCGTCGGCACCGAGCGGCAGTGCGCGGGGTGCATGTCCCCCGTACGCCTCGTCGCGGGTCCGGTGGTCGCCGAGCACCAGGGCTGCCTGCGTGTCGGTCAGCGGCACCATGCCTTCCGTGCGCAGCAGGTAGTAGGGGTGTTCCTCGGAGCCGGGAACCTGGGTCTGGAACACCTGGCCCGTGACGCTCGCGGTGCCGTCGAGCGACGGTCCGGCGGTGCCGCGGTCGGACACCTCGGGCGCCGCGACGTCGGGGCCGGCGACCAGGGCGTCGAGGAAGGCCGCAGAGACCGGACGGGGCGTCACGGAGCCGTAGCCGAGCGACACGGCGGCGCCCGACTTCTTGTCCAGGCGCAGTCTGCTGCCCTGCCAGACCAGATAGGACGTGTGGTCGGGGCCGCTGACGACGAGCACCTGTCCGGAGCCCAGCCCGGTGTTCCGTACAGGGGCGCCGACCACCAGTGTGGTGTGCGGGGCGGAGGCGGTGGCCCCCGCGGTGGAGCAGACGAGCCAGGCGCCCCGGTCGAGTCCGCCCGCCGGGGGAACGGCTTCGGGAGCACCCGGTATGCCGATGGGGAGCCCCACCGGGGTGCCCTGGAGGGACGCGGTGGCCACGGTGGAGCCCGCGAGGTCGCTGCCGCCGATCAGCCGGGCGGAGGCGTAGTTGCGTACCGGCCTGAGCCGGCCGTCGACGTAGAGGTAGCGGGCGCCGGTCTCCTTGTTGATGACGAGCGTTCCGTTCGCCTTCCAGGAGGTTTTGCCCCCGGGCGAGATCAGTCCGAACACCACGGTGCCGGCGGATATCAGTACGGCGATGAGCACACCTATGAACACGCCTCTGGTGGTCCGGCCGAGGGGGGTGTCCGGGGCGTCGGGCTCGGCGAGGAGCATGCCGGCGGTCAGCCTGCTCATGATGAAGCTGTGTGCCTGGACCTGGTCGCGCTTTGACTGCATGTCGGCCTACCTCGCGGCTCTCTTCGAAATCGGCATGGTCGCGGTCAGCCGGAGATCGCGCGCAGCTCGCCGAACACGCCGACGGCCCAGAGCGTGAGCGGCAGCAGGCTGACGGCCAGCGTGGACTGCAGCAGTTCGGCGGCGCGGCCCCAGTAGGGGAGCATCCGGCGCCCCGGAACGGTCCAGGTGACGACGGCGAGTACGGCGGTGAGGCCCAGCAGGGCGGCGACGTACACCGGCCGGTCGCCGGGGGCGAGGTGCGCTCCGGCGCCCGCCAGGATCAGGGCGGCGCCCAGAGCGCCGGGGACCACCAGGACCAGCCGCTGCCACACGTTGACCATGCCCCGCCCGTGCAGCAGCAGGATCGCGGACATGACGACGACGATCAGCGCCTCGGGAACGTTCGGCCGCCGGACCAGGGGAATCAGGCAGCCCGCGCAGATCACTCCGATCGAGCCGTAGAGCGCGATCATCCAGCCGCCGGCCAGCTCCGTCCGGATGCCCACCTCCGCGCTGTCGTACGGGTCGATGCCCTCCTGGAGCTGCCCTGGGTTGTTCGGCAGCGGCGGCATCCGCATGCCGGCCAGTTTGAACGCGACGGCCGGGACGAACCCTCCGACGGCCACCAGGGACGCGGCGACCGCGCAGGCGGCCTTGTCCACCGGCACGTCGAAGACGCTCATCATCGCCCCGGAGACCGACGAGGCCACACAGACGACGGCGGCGGAGAGGAAGAGCGGCGTCCGGACGGCGGACACGGCGAGCGCGAGGACCGCGCCGCCGGCTCCGGCCGCGCCCGCGG
>NZ_JBSFVR010000034.1:0-37262 GCF_053592415.1 Streptomyces sp. NPDC002690
GGGCGGTACCGGTCGGCCCGCCGGCGGTACCGGCCGGCCGGCGACCTCCGACGGGCCCTCCTCGGCAGGGGCAGCCCACCCGGTCGGCAGGGGCGCGTTCGCGCTCGGGTCCCGTCAGTACGGGTCGTATTCCGAATCGGCCGGACCGGGCTCGGCAGGGTCACGGTCGGTGGAGTCACCGACGCCGCCCGGCCCCGCGTAACACGAGGTCCCGTCCGGGTCGACGGGGTGCCGGGCGAGGATGTCCCGCGCCCTCGCCTCGCTCCAGCTCGTGGCGTACCAGGGTTCGTCCGAATCCAGGAGCGTGCTCTGGATCTCCTGGAGCGCACAGGCCCGCATCCTCTCGTCGGGGATGCCGTCCAGGGCGGGCACGGCGTCGGCCGAGAGCTGTTGGAGGTAGGTGATGTCGATCGCCTTGCCCTCGCGGTAGCGCTGGACGTTCTGCTCGGCGATCAAGCGGTCGGGAGAGATCAGTCCGAAGGCCAGCACTCCCGCGGCAGCGCTGACGACGACCGCCCGGGGCAGATGGCGGGCGCCGAACACTCCGGCGGCAATGATCAGCAGCAGTACGACACCGAGCCACAGCTCGACCGCCGCCACCGAGATCCGTAGCCGGGTCAGGCCGAACGCGTCGACGTAGAGGTCCATACGGCGCAGCGCGGAGGCCACGACGACCAGGGTGAGTACGCAGAGGGTGCCGAGCACGCCCTTGACCAGCAGGCGGTCCTTCGCTCCCCCGCGCGGGGCGAGCCGGATGGCCAGAGCGATGACCACCAGGGTCAGCAGAGTTGCCCAGAGCAGCTGCCAGAAACCTTCACGGGCGTACTCCGCGGGCTTGAGGCCCGTCTCCTCCAGAACCTTGTCGTAGCCGCCGAGCAGTACGACGAGCTGGAGCGCGATGAACGCGGCGAACAGCACGTCCAGCACGATGAGCGGAAGCGCCCACTCCACTCGCCCCCGCGCCCGCCCGGGCCGGACGGTGATCCCGTCCCAGCGGGTCGGGGCGGCGGCCGTGTACGCGGCGGCGAGGGCACCGGCCAGACCGACTGCGAGAAGGAAGAACCGCCAGGGCCCCTCGCCCACCGAGACGTCCGGCAGAACATCACCGAGGAGATCCGCGAAGGCCGCGTCGGCGCTCGCGAAGAGCGTTCCGAACACCAGCAACAGCACCACGGCGACAGCGGCCGAGCGGAGCACGGTGCCCCAGCGCGCCCGTGAGCCGGTGGCCCGCGCCCTGATGCCGCACCATCCCCATCCGATGCCCGGAATCACCCCGTCCAGCACGCCCATCGACCCCGCGAGCACGCCGAACCAGCTCCGCGTGCCGTGCAGGGCGAGCGAGCCCAGGGCGGCGGAGGACACCACGGCGAGGAAGGTCGGCCAGCCCGCGTCCAGCAGCGCCGGGACCGCCAGCAGAGCCAGCCCGCCGACCGCCCAGGTCAGCGTCCACGCCCGCACCCCGCGCCCCGCCCTGCGCGCTTCCAGCCAGGCGCCGGCAGCGGCGGGCAGGGCCACCAGGAGAAGGTTGATGCCGAGGCCGTCACCGAGCAGCAGCGCACTGAGGATGCCGGTGACGAGGACCGCCACCAGGGTCGTGCCCCCGATGGGCGGCGGAGCAGCCGGGCGGACCTGGGCGAACGTCCCCGGTTGCGCGGGCCGGGACCTGGGCTGCTGCTGCCAGGGATTGGCGGACGGGACCACCGCGACCGGTACCGGGACGGACGGCGCGGCGGCCGTACCGGAGTGAGCGCCGTCGCCGGAAGGCTTCCCGGCCGCCGCAGAGGTCGACGTAGAGGTCGACGTAGAGGCCGGCCCGTCGGAGGTACCGACTGGCCCGCCCGGCCCACGGGCACCATCAGGCTCTCCGGCACCACCGGAGCCGTCGCCGCCCTCGGCCGCGCCGGGCGACGACGGCGTGTCCTGCGGACCCGGTATCCCGGTCGGCTGGTCGGACATGGTCATGGGACCCCTCCCCACGCGGGTTCGCCGTACGGTCGAGCGTCGGCGCGTCACCCGCTGTCTCGTTGCTCGCGACCCGACGGAGACGACGGAGACCGTCCGACGGCGCGTGGCCGAAACGGTAGCGGCGCGTCGCCCGGGCGAACCGGCCCCGGCGTCCCTGTGGCAGGACCGTGACACGGCGAGCGGCATGGACGCCGCCCGGCCACCCTCCGCACCCGAAGGAGCGCGATCCGTACTGGCCGGGCGCGTCCGCGGAGCCGCACAGGGCCGCACCCAGCGCACGGACACGGGGCGGCACGCAGCGGCAGGGACACGGGGCGGCGCGGGGCTGCCGCACGAATCCGCGCCACCGACACGAAACCTCGCCCACCCGCGCCCACCCGCGCGAAGCCGGTCAGACGCGGGGCTCGGAGGGCACCCAGGAGGGCGGTTCCTCGGTCTGTTCCAACCACGCGGCGGGCGGGGCACCGGCCGGGGCCGCGGCGACGATCCCGCCGACGATGGCGCAGGTGGTGTCGACGTCCCCGCCGGCCTGGGCGGTCACCCAGAACGCGTCCTCGTACGAGCCGAGGGCACGAGCCGCCGACCAGAGGGCGAAGGGGACCGTGTCCTGGGCGCTGGTGCGACGACCGTTGCCGAGGACCGCGGCGACCGTCGTGGGGTCTTCGTAGTCGAGCATGTCCTTGGCCCGCCTCAGTCCGGCCAGCACGGCGCTGCGCGGCAGCAGCGCGATCACCGCGTCGAGCAGCGCCTCGGGCTGGGGCGGTCCCCCGGGAGACGCGGCGAGTGCCGCGGCGGCGGCCACGGCCATCGCTCCGGTCACGGCCTCGTGGTGCTGGTGCGTGGTGTAGGACGAGATCTCGGCCTGATGGGTGGCCTGCTCCGGGTCGTCGGCGTACCAGGCTCCGAGCGGCGCGATGCGCATGGCGGAGCCGTTGCCCCAGGAACCCTGGCCCTGGAAGAGCCCGGCGGCGAGTTCCTGCCAGTCGCCGCCCTCACGCACCAGCCGGAGCATTCTGTTCACCGCGGGACCGTAGCCGCGGTCGAAGTCGTGGCGTTCGGCGAAGGAGTGGGCCAGCGCGTCCTGGTCGATGCGGCCGTGCTCGGCGAGCACCGCCACCACCGAGCAGGCCATCTCGGTGTCGTCGGTCCACTGCCAGGGCCCCGGCGGCAGGGTGCGACCGCGGAGCAGCGGATAGTTCACGGGGACGAAGAACTGGGAGCCCAGAGCGTCTCCGACGGAGAGGCCGCGCAGGCTGGCGAGAGTGCGTTCGTAACGGCGTCCGAAGGTTTCGGAGGAGTAAGAGGTCATCTTCCTGCCACTCTATCCAGTAGTGCCGTGACGGATCGGGAATCGCTGTCTCGGTCCCGTGGACCACTCCGTCCAGTTTCGGGGACGCGTCTCGGGACGCGTCTCGGGACGCGTTTCCGGGACGCGTTTCCGGGACGGTTCGCGGGACGCGTTTCCGGCGTTCGCGGGACGCGCGGTCCACTCCCGGGAGCGTTGCGACCGGTCACCGGGACCCGCACCGTCCAGTCTCGGCGACGGCCGCGCCCACCGCACCGGCCGGCCTATCCGGTGATGCCGTACGGCTCGGGGGTCCGCCAGCGCGCGAACGGGCGATCGAGGGTGTAGCGGCCGTCCGCCCCGAGCAGCAGTGTCCGGGTCTCGCCGTTGTCCGGGTTGGACAGCGACTCGAACTCGGCGACCGACCAGTGCAGCCAGCGCATGCAGAACAATCTCATGGTGAGCCCGTGCGTCACGAGCAGCACGTTCGGCGGGTGGTCGGGGGCCTGGAAACTGCGGTGCAGGCTCTCCAGGAAGGCGCCGACCCGGTCATAGACGTCGGCCCCGGACTCGCCCTGCGCGAAGCGGTAGAAGAAGTGCCCGTACGCGTCCCGGTACGCCTTCTGGAGCCGCACGTCGTCGCGGTCCTGCCAGTTTCCCCAGTCCTGCTCGCGCAGCCGGGGCTCCTCGCGCACCCGCACACGGGTGAGGTCGAGCCCGAGCGCGCGAAAGGTTTCGTGGGTCCGGCGGTAGGGGGAGACGTACACGCTCACCCGCTCCTCGCCGAACACCTCACGCAGCCGGAAACCGGCCGCCTCCGCCTGCTGGAGCCCGGTGTGCGTCAGCCGAAGGGCATGGTCGGGCTCACGTTCGTACACCGTGTCGTCCACATTGCCCTCGGACTCTCCGTGCCGTACGAGGACGATGCGCTGCGGTCGTGCCATGGGACGACCCTAAGTGCTGCGCACGGATACGCCTCGCCCGAACGGTTGCACGGACCCCGGAACGGCACAGGCCCCAGCACCCGCCAGGCATCCGGGCACCCGCCAGGCCCCGCGCGTCCCAGTTCCCGACAGCGACCCCCGCCTCGGGACCGACCGGGACCCGTCGGGTGCTGCGGGACCTGTCAGGCCGGCGTCAGGCCACCGTCCAGGACGGTTCCAGCTGGACGACATCCCCGGCCAGCGCCAGTACGTCCGTCTCGGTCTCGGCGCGGTCCGACAGCCGCTCGGCGCTCTGGAGCCGGTACTTTCCGCGCTCCGCGCTCGACTGCCACATGGACAGCACCAGGAACTCGTGGCCGGGCGCTTCGCCGAAGACCCCCCGCAACATGCCCGGCGATCCCGCCATGGCCGGGTTCCAGACCCGGTACTGCATGAGCGCGAAGTGTTCCACCCGGTCCTCGCGGACCTTGCTGTGCGCCACCCGGACGACATCGACGTCGGTGAAGTCCGGTTCGAAGCCCGTCTTCACGTCGAAGCGGTGCTCGAACAGCTTGACCTGCACGTCGCGGTGGGCTCCCGGACGCCCGGCGGTCGCGGCGTCACCGGCCCGCGCCATGTAGGAGTCGTAGAAGACCCGGTTCTCCCAGAACGCGAAGACGTGGGCGATGTCGGGGCGTCCCCGGCTCCACCCGCCACCCTGTCCTCGGAACCCCGGCTCATCGAGCAGCCCCGCCCCCTGTCGCTGCCCCTGTTCGAACCCATGACGGTCCACCACGGCGCAGCGCATCCACTTGACCAGCACCGCGCCATCGTACGGCTCCGGGCGTGGCGCGCGTCACTCTCCGGTGGAGAACGTCCGAACTCCGTCCGTATCCCGATACGGACGCCCCGGAATCCCGGTACGGCGGGACTCGAACGGACGGACGATCCAGAATGATCTCCATGACCGGTCTGCACTCGCACCCCTTGTTCTCCCGACTGGAATCCGCCCGGCGCGTACTCGTCGCGGGGGCCGGTGGCGGCTTCGACATCTACGCCGGCCTGCCGATCGCGCTCTCCCTCCTGCACGAGGGCAAAGAGGTCACGCTCGCCAATCTCACCTTCAGCTCGATCGAGGGCCTTCCCCTGGACGACTGGCTCGCGCCGGACGTCGCGGCCGTCACCCCCGAAAGCTCCCTGCACCAGACGTACTTCCCCGAGCGCACCCTCGCCCGGTGGCTCGCGCGGCACGGCTACCCCAGCACCGTCCACGCCTTGGCGAGGGTCGGGGTCCAGCCGCTGCGCGAGGCGTACCGGGCGCTGATCGAGCGCCACGACATCGACGCGGTCGTCCTCGTCGACGGCGGTACGGACATCCTCATGCGGGGCGACGAGTCCGGTCTCGGCACCCCGGAGGAGGACTTGGCCTCCGTCGCCGCACTCGCCGGCATCGACGTGCCGGAGCGGCTGATCGTCTCCGTCGGATTCGGGGTCGACGCCTATCACGGGGTCAGCCACGGGCTCGTGCTGGAGAACATCGCCGCCCTGGAGCGGGACGGCGCCTACCTCGGGGCGTTCTCCCTCTCCCGTTCGACGCGCGAGGGCGCGCTCTATCTCGACGCGGTGGCGCACGCGCAGGAGAACACCCCCGACCACCCCAGCATCGTCAACGGGTCAATCGCCGCAGCGATCCGTGGCTCGTTCGGGGACGTACGGTTCACCTCGCGCACCCAGGGCAGTGAACTCTTCATCAACCCCCTGATGTCGCTCTGCTTCGCCTTCGAACTGGAGGGCGTGGCCCGCAACTGCCTCTACCTCGACCGAATCGAGGACACTCACCTCCTGCGCCAGGTCAGCAGCCGGATAGAGCTGTTCCGCGAGGAGACCGTCCAACGCCCGCCCCTCCGCATCCCGCACTGAATCAGGGCGGACCGGCGGGCGACGCGGGCACGCACGACAGCACGGGCGGCGCACGGCCGCCCGGCGCACGGGCCGCTTCGCGCCACTTCGGGCCGGGTGTGGCCCGATCCGGCCGCCCGGGGCCAACGCGGTTGGATCTGAAGCGAGTTATAGCCATCATCGGGTTGTAGGACCGGACCGGTGGCGCAGCGGCATGAAGGGAAGTCCGATGAGCACCCCCAGCAGCAATCCGAACAAGGACATCGAGAAGGTCGAAGTACGGCTCAAATGGGACCCCAGCGAGCTCGGTGAACCGCCCAACGACCTGGACCTCATCGCGGGTACGTACCTCGCCGACGCACCGTTCGGCACCCCCGACTACCTGGTGCACCACGACAGCCGCTCCCCCGACGGCACGATCATCCTGAACCGGGACAGCCGCACCGGCCAGGGGCTCGGATTCGACGAGGTCATGACCCTGGAACTCGACCGGCTCGCGGAGCGGTACGTACGGGTCGTCGTGGGCGTGGCGATCCAGCAGCGCGACGGCCTCAAGACGTTCGGCGCGGTGGCCGGCACCGGCGTGCAGATCCGCGAGGGCTACACCGAACTGAGCGAGGACGACTTCTCGCGCGTCGCCACGGCAACGGCGGCGGTCGTGGCCGAGTTCACCCGGGACGGCTCGGGCGTCTGGACTTTCCACTCCGCGCTGCGGGGGTTCGACGGCGACCCGGGCACCTTCGCCGCCGAGATGGGCGGGACCGGGCCGTCCGTCTGAATGCCCGGTCGGCCCGGTCACGGGCACGGCGGGCACAGCGGACCCGGTCATGGGTACCGCGAAATGGGTACGGCGAAGGGGACCGGCCACAGGCCGGTCCCCTTCGTGCGCTGCTGATCAGTTACCTGCGCGGATCACGCCGGATGCCGCTCCGGCGCGCTTCCGCCCGTGTCAGCTGCAACCGCTGGTCGAGCCGCAGCCCTCGCAGATGTAGCAGGAACCGGCGCGCTGCATCTTCGTCCCGCAGGAGAAGCAGAGCGGGGCGTCGGCGCTGATGCCGAGCTGCATCTCGACCAGTTCGGCCGAGGTGTGCGCGGTCCGCGGCGCCGGCTTCTCAGCGGCCTCCGCCGGGGCGGCGACGGCCTTCAGCGGCTCCACGTGCAGCGGGGCGGACGGCGCCGACAGCTCGTTGCCGAGGTCGTCGTCCTCCTCGGTCGGCTCGTAGGAGCCGGTGTCCAGGTGACGCTGACGCTCCTCGGCGGAGTGGATGCCGAGGGCCGAGCGGGTCTCGAACGGCAGGAAGTCGAGCGCCAGGCGACGGAAGATGTAGTCGACGATCGACTGCGCCATCCGCACGTCCGGGTCGTCCGTCATGCCGGCCGGCTCGAAGCGCATGTTGGTGAACTTCGAGACGTACGTCTCCAGCGGAACGCCGTACTGCAGACCGACCGAGACGGCGATGGAGAAGGCGTCCATCATGCCGGCCAGGGTGGAGCCCTGCTTCGACATCTTCAGGAAGACCTCGCCGAGACCGTCGTCCGGGTAGGAGTTGGCGGTCATGTAACCCTCGGCGCCACCGACCGTGAAGGAGGTGGTGATCCCCGGACGGCCCTTGGGCAGACGCTTGCGGACCGGGCGGTACTCGACGACCTTCTCGACCGCGGTGCGGATGGTCTCCTCGGCCTTGGCGGTGACCGCCTCCTTCTCCTTCTCCTTGGTCTTGGCGGAGAGGGGCTGGCCGACCTTGCAGTTGTCGCGGTAGATGGCGAGCGCCTTGACACCCATCTTCCACGCCTCGAAGTAGACCTCCTCGACGTCCTCGACCGTGGCCGTCTCCGGCAGGTTCACGGTCTTGGAGAGCGCGCCGGAGATCCACGGCTGGATGGCCGCCATCATCCGGACGTGGCCCATGGCCGAGATGGAACGCTCACCCATGGCGCAGTCGAAGACCTCGTAGTGCTCGGTCTTCAGGGCCGGGGCGTCGATGACGTTCCCGTTCTCCGCGATGTGGGCGACGATCGCCTCGATCTGCTCCGGCTGGTACCCGAGGCGGCGCAGCGCCTGCGGCACAGTGCCGTTGACGATCTGCATCGAGCCGCCGCCGACCAGCTTCTTGAACTTGACCAGGGCGAGGTCGGGCTCCAGGCCGGTGGTGTCGCAGGACATCGCCAGGCCGATGGTGCCGGTCGGGGCGATGACGGACGCCTGGGCGTTGCGGAATCCGTTCTTCGCGCCGAGACGGATCACGTCCTGCCAGGCCTCCGTGGCGGCGGCCCAGATCGGCGAGTCCAGGTCGTCCACGTGGACGGCCTTGGTGTTGGCGTCGGCGTGCTGCTGCATGACGCGCTGGTGGGGCTCGGCGTTACGGGCGTAGCCGTCGTACGGGCCGACGACCGCGGCGAGTTCGGCGGAACGGCGGTAGGAGGTACCGGTCATCAGCGAGCTGATGGCACCGGCGAGCGCGCGGCCGCCGTCGCTGTCGTACGCGTGGCCGGTCGCCATCAGCAGGGCGCCGAGGTTGGCGTAGCCGATGCCGAGCTGGCGGAAGGCGCGGGTGTTCTCGCCGATCTTCTCCGTCGGGAAGTCCGCGAAGCAGATCGAGATGTCCATCGCGGTGATGACCAGCTCGACGACCTTGGCGAAGCGCTCGGACTCGAAGGACTGGTGGCCCTCACCGTCGTCCTTGAGGAACTTCATGAGGTTCAGCGAGGCGAGGTTGCACGAGGTGTTGTCCAGGTGCATGTACTCGCTGCACGGGTTCGAGCCGTTGATGCGGCCGGACTCCGGGCAGGTGTGCCAGGCGTTGATGGTGTCGTCGTACTGGATGCCCGGGTCGGCGCAGGCCCAGGCCGCCTCGGCCATCTTGCGGAAGAGGGACTTCGCCTCGACCGTTTCGATGACCTCGCCGGTCATGCGGGCGCGCAGACCGAACGAACCGCCGGACTCCACGGCCTTCATGAACTCGTCGTTCACGCGGACGGAGTTGTTGGCGTTCTGGTACTGGACGGACGTGATGTCGTCGCCGCCCAGGTCCATGTCGAAGCCCGCGTCGCGAAGAGCGCGGATCTTCTCTTCTTCCTTCACCTTGGTCTCGATGAAGTTCTCGATGTCGGGGTGGTCGACGTCGAGGATGACCATCTTGGCCGCGCGGCGGGTGGCGCCACCGGACTTGATGGTTCCGGCGGAGGCGTCGGCACCGCGCATGAAGGAGACAGGGCCCGAGGCGTTGCCGCCGGAGGAGAGGAGCTCCTTGGAGGAACGGATGCGGGACAGGTTCAGGCCTGCGCCGGAACCGCCCTTGAAGATCATCCCCTCTTCCTTGTACCAGTCGAGGATCGACTCCATGGAGTCGTCGACGGCCAGGATGAAGCAGGCGGAGACCTGCTGCGGCTGGGGGGTGCCGACGTTGAACCAGACCGGCGAGTTGAAGCTGAAGATCTGGTGCAGGAGGGCGTAGGCCAGCTCGTGCTCGAAGATCTCGGCGTCCGCGGGGGAGGCGAAGTACTGGTGCTCCTCGCCGGCCTTGCGGTAGGTCGTCACGATCCGGTCGATCAGCTGACGCAGACCGGTCTCGCGCTGCGGCGTGCCGACAGCTCCGCGGAAGTACTTACTGGTGACGATGTTGACCGCGTTCACCGACCAGAAGTCGGGGAACTCGACGCCACGCTGCTCGAAGTTGATCGAGCCGTCGCGCCAGTTGGTCATGACGACGTCACGGGACTCCCACGCCACCTCGTCGTACGGATGCACGCCAGGAGTGGTGTGGATGCGCTCGATACGCAGACCCTTGCTCGGCTTGATCCCCTTGGTGCGGGAACTCCGTGCCGGGCCGCTCGCCGTCTCTGTCATGCCGCCTCCCATATGTGGGCAAAAACGCCCTGAAGTGCCCAGTTCTTCCCGGGGCACAGTGCTGTGTCTGGTGCTCCGGACGCCGCCCTCGGCGCCGGAAGCAGGTCTGTGGACCACCCTGTCGACGTCCGGCAGACCTCAGCCGGACGGCGTGTACCACTCAGTGGGCGGGAACGGAGGGAGCGGGGACCTCGACGGTCTCCCCGCCCTCTCCGGCGGGAAGCCGCAGTTCGCGCAGTTCCGCGATGGCGGCTTCGAAGTCTTCGAGCGAGTCGAACGCCCGGTACACGGACGCGAAACGCAGGTACGCGACGAGGTCGAGTTCCCTCAGGGGGCCGAGTATGGCGAGCCCCACGTCGTGGGTCGTCAGCTCCGCGCTTCCGGTGGCGCGCACCGCCTCCTCGACCCGCTGGCCGAGCTTGGCGAGGGCGTCCTCCGTGACCGGCCGCCCCTGGCACGCCTTGCGGACGCCCGAGATGACCTTGGTACGACTGAAGGGCTCGGTCACTCCGCTGCGCTTGACGACCATGAGCGAGCAGGTCTCCACCGTGGTGAACCGGCGGGAGCAGTCGGGGCACTGCCGGCGGCGCCGGATCGAGGTGCCGTCGTCGGTCGTGCGACTGTCGACGACCCTGCTGTCGGGGTGCCTGCAGAAGGGGCAGTGCATGGTTCCCAAGCCTCCTTCACGGCACGAGTAATAAGCCTCACAGGACCCCGCCGGGGCCCTTCGAAGCAGTCACCAGCATAGGGGATTCCCGGCGCCCACCGGACCGGGGACCACAACCTCTGGGCGACCCGGGCAATCCAACCACTAGATCTAGGGTTTTGCTCGGTTTCGGCCCCAGGCGTGTCGGACCGGCCCGGGACGCCCGGGCCGCGCACGGCCAAGGCACGAGGGTACGGGAAACGCTCCCGCTCCGGGACGCCGGGTGGGGCCCCCGCGACAGCTTTCCCGGGGGCCGGCAGGACTCCACGAGCGGCTCTCGCGCGTCGTTCCCGGGCGCGCCAAGGGGAAGGCCCGGAGGGGACCCGGCACCGGCGCGCGAAAAGAGCGGCGGTACCGTTATGAACCGAATTCGCGAGCCGCCCGCACCGGAGCGCATACACCCGGTCACAAAGGCCATGCAGGCCTTTATTCGTTTTTCACTCGAACGTGTGTTTGGCGCAACCTTTCGAAAGCTACTACCGTTGTCCAGCCAGGGAGAACATTTCGAGAGGGGCCGATGTGACCACCAGCGCCGACAGTGCCACGATCACTGCCCGGGACCACCGCTCTCCGAGCCGACCTGAGCCGGTGCATGCAATGAATGACTCTGTCACGAACCCGGACGGGCCCGAGCCCCCCAGGGCGGCGCGCTCCTTGCCCGGGCGTCCACCCGGCATCCGGGCCGACAGTTCGGGCCTCACCGACCGGCAGCGGCGGGTCATCGAGGTCATCCGCGACTCGGTGCAGCGCCGCGGTTACCCACCGTCGATGCGGGAGATCGGGCAGGCCGTCGGCCTGTCCAGCACCTCGTCGGTGGCCCACCAGCTCATGGCCCTGGAGCGCAAGGGTTTCCTGCGCAGGGACCCGCACCGCCCCCGGGCTTACGAAGTCCGGGGCTCGGACCAGCCCATCTCGCAGCAGACGGACACGACGGGCAAGCCCGCCGCCTCGTACGTCCCCCTGGTCGGCCGGATCGCGGCCGGTGGTCCGATCCTTGCCGAGGAATCGGTGGAGGACGTCTTCCCGCTCCCGCGCCAACTGGTCGGTGACGGCGAGCTGTTCGTACTCAAGGTGGTCGGTGACTCCATGATCGAAGCCGCCATCTGCGACGGCGACTGGGTCACTGTACGCCGCCAGCCCGTCGCCGAGAACGGCGACATCGTCGCAGCCATGCTGGAGGGCGAGGCCACGGTCAAGCGGTTCCGCCGCGAGGACGGCCATGTCTGGCTGCTCCCGCACAACTCCGCGTACCAGCCGATCCCCGGTGACGACGCGACCATTCTCGGCAAGGTCGTGGCCGTCCTGCGACGCGTCTGACCCCCGGAGCGGTCGATCGGAAGCAATCGACGCGACCGGTGGAGCCACCCCGGTGGCCGGCCGCGCCGGTAGTCCCACCCTGGAACATCAGCCCTGGCCCACGGAGCCCCGGTGGCCGTCCCTCAGTCGTGGGGAGCGGCCGCCGGGGCTCCGTGCTGCACGCCGGTCCCCGCCGACGCGGCTCAGCGGCCCTCGGCCCGCGCCGCCGCGTCGATCGCCGACAGGGAACGCCGGACCTGGTTGCGGTCGGTGGTGTACCAGAAGTCGGGCAGCGAGGCCCGCAGATAGCTGCCGTACCGGGCGTTGGCGAGACGGGGGTCCAGGACGGCCACCACGCCCTTGTCGCCGGTTGCCCGGACGAGCCTGCCCGCTCCCTGGGCCATCAGCAGAGCGGCGTGGGTGGCGGCGACCGCCATGAAGCCGTTCCCGCCCGCCTGCTCGACGGCCTTGGAGCGGGCGCTCATCAGCGGGTCGTCGGGCCGGGGGAAGGGGATGCGGTCCATGACCACGAGCTGGCAGCTCGCGCCCGGTACGTCGACGCCCTGCCAGAGCGACAGGGTGCCGAAGAGGCAGGTGTCCGGGTCGGCCGCGAAGTTCTTGATCAGTTCGCCGAGGGTCTCCTCCCCCTGGAGCAGGATCGGCTTCTCCAGCCGATCGCGCAGCGCCTCCGCTGCCGCCTGCGCCGCTCGCATCGAGGAGAACAGCCCGAGCGTGCGCCCGCCTGCGGCCTCCATCAACTCGGCCAGCTCGTCCAGCATGTCGGTGCGCGAGCCCTCCCGCCCGGGGGTGGCCAGGTGGCGGGCGACGTAGAGGATGCCCTGCTTCGGGTAGTCGAAGGGCGAGCCGACGTCGAGTCCCTTCCACTGCGGGACGTCTTCCCCCGCGGTGCCCTCGGGGGCGAGCCCCAGGGAGGCACCGACGCCGTTGAAGTCCCCGCCGAGTTTCAGCGTGGCCGAGGTGAGCACCACCGAGCGCTCGGCGAAGAGCTTCTCGCGCAGCAGCCCGGAGACGGAGAGCGGGGCCACCCGCACGGACGCGCCGAACCGGTCGTGGCGTTCGTACCAGACGACGTCCCATTCCGAGCCCTGGGTGATCCGCTCGGCCACCGCGTGGACCGACTCCACCGAGGCCATCGCCTGCTTGCGCACGGCGTCCTCGTCCTGGACGGACTTGTCCCGGGTGGAGCCGAGTGCGGAGATCACCGTACGGGCGGCGTCACGCAGTGCCATCAAGGCGTAGCCGAGGTCCTCGGGGACCTCTTCCAGACGGCCGGGCAGGGCCAGCTCCATGACCCGCTCGAACCCCTCCGAGGCGGTCTGGAGCGCGTCGGCCGCCTTCTCGTTGACCAGCTTGGCGGCGCGGCGCACCGCGCGGTTGACCTGGCCGGGTGTGAGCTCGCCGGTCGCCACACCGGTGACGCGTGAGACCAGCTCGTGCGCCTCGTCGACGATCAGCACCTCGTGCGGGGGAAGCACCGGAGCACCTTCGATGGCGTCGATGGCGAGCAGGGCGTGGTTGGTGACCACGACGTCGGCCAGCTTGGCCCGCTCCCGGGCGGCCTCCGCGAAGCACTCGGCGCCGTACGCGCACTTCGACGCGCCCAGGCACTCCCGGGAGGAGACGGAGACCTGGGCCCAGGCGCGGTCCGAGACGCCGGGAGTCAGGTCGTCCCGGTCGCCGGACTCGGTCTCGTCCGACCAGTCCCGCAGCCGCAGCAGGTCCTGGCCCAGCTTGCTGGACGGCGCCGCCGCCTCGAACTGGTCGAAGAGCCCCTCCTCCTCGTCCTGCGGGACGCCCTCGTGGAGGCGGTGCAGGCAGAGGTAGTTGGAGCGGCCCTTGAGCATCGCGTACTGGGGACGGCGGCGCAGCAGTGGGTGCAGCGCCTCCACGGTGCGCGGCAGGTCCCGCTCCACGAGCTGGCGCTGGAGGGCGAGCGTGGCCGTGGCGACCACGACCCGCTCCCCGTGCGCCAGAGCGGGGACGAGATAGCCGAGAGACTTGCCCGTGCCGGTGCCGGCCTGGACGAGAAGGTGGGCGTTGTCGTCCACGGCCCCGGCGACGGCCTCGGCCATCGCGGCCTGGCCGGGCCGTTCCGTACCGCCGACGGCGGAGACGGCGGCGTGGAGGAGCTCGGTGAGGGATGGCTTCGTCATAGCCGCACCAGCCTACGGCGCGGCAGTGACAGGGGCGATCACTCCGGGACGGAACCGGCGAAGTGCAGCGGGTTCGGGACGACGCCGTGGACGGCCGCGTGCGGGCGGTCCGGGCGGTCCCGGTAACCGTCCACGAGCAGCCGGTTCCGGTTGAGACATAGCCGCTCGATCTGGGGCGTCAGCATGTCGAACATCTCGAACCGGTCCTTCAGCTCCGGGAACCTGGCGTGGTGGCGCAGGATCTCGGCCCTGACAAGTGACCAGAATTCACCCTCCGGGACGTCCAGTTGTTCCTCGCAGAGCGGCGACAGATAGCGGAAGACGCCGACGAAGAGCCCGGAGTGGATGAACTGGGTGAGGAAGGAGGGGGCCTCGGCCAGCAGCACGGCGCGCACGTCAGCGGGCATGGTGTCGTGCTCGGGCAGCGGGTGGGCGCTGACGTTGACGTCGTCGACGAAGTCCTTGATCGCGAGCCGCACGGGTACGTCCCGTTCGTCGAAGACCACGATGGCGTTCTCGCCGTGCGGCGAGAAGACGGTGCCGTACCGGTAGAGGAAGTGCAGGAGCGGAGGGAGCAGGGCGGCGAAGAGCCGGACCAGCCAGTCGCGGGGGGCCAGCCCGGAACGTTCGACCAGTTCGGCGGTGAAGGCGCGGCCGTCGGGGTCGGTGTGCAGGAGGGAGGCCAGGGTGCGCGCCCGTTCGCCCGCCGCCAGTCTCGGCGGCAGCGGCTCGCGCCAGATCGCGCCGAGGATCTCCTTGAACTGGTAGGGAACCTCGGGCAGCCGGTCGTAGAGCGGGTGTTCCACCGTCACGGAGGCGACCTCGCCGAGCAGGATCACCGCGCAGGTGTCGCGCAGGAAGGGGTCGGCGGCGCAGAGCCCCTGGACCCAGCCGGTGACGGCGGGCGCGGCGAGGGTGCGCTCGGTCGGCAGTCCGCGCCAGACGAGGGTGTTGAGGATCGACAGCGGGAGCTTCACCGTGAAGCGGTCGGGACGTCCCACGTTGGCGAAGGTCCGGATGGACTGCTGCGGCAGCCTGAGGTCGTCGTCGGCGTGCAACGGGACGATGTCGTTCCCGGCGATGGCGGGCGCGTAGAGCGGCACGATCCACTCGTCCCACTGCCAGGGGTGGACGGGCAGGTAGACGTACTCCCGCGCGTCGAGCCCGAGGTCGGCGAGCCGTGCCGCGAAGGCCTCCCGTACGGCGGGGTCCAGCTCCCGGGCGTACAGCCGGTCGGGGGTGGCGAGCCCGGGTACGCCGCGGTAGCCGGCGATCCGGGTGCTGACCGCGATCCACGGCAGCGTGGTGGCCGCGCGCGCCTCCGGGGTGAAGCGGGCCGCGTCGGCGGCGGAGAAACCGAGCCGGCCCTTGTTGGCGACGAGCCAGGGGTGGCCGGTCTGGTGGCCCTCCAGCTCGGCGTAGCCGAGGTCCGCGAGTTCGGCCGCGCCGAGGGCGGTGTGCGCGAGGTGCGCGTCGGAGGCCAGGGTGCGGGTGAGTTCGCGCACGAGATGGCCGAGGGTGGCGCCGTCCAGGCCGAGGAGACCTCGGGCGCGGGTGAGGAAGAGCAGCGGGTCGCGGAACGGCCGCTCCTGCGGCAGGCCGTCGTCGTTCCCGTCGGCCGCTGGTGGAGTGGTCTCGCGGACCGAGGCGGGGTCGACGCGCCAGCTGCCGTACACCCCGCGGCGGGCCCGGAAGGTGAGCGTGGCTCCGTCGTCGAGGAGCAGGGCGTACGGTTCGCCGGTGCCGTCCGCGGTGACGGGCGACCGCTGCCGGAGCGGCAGGATGATCTCCTCGTACGCGAACTCGCCGAGCATCTTCGCGAGCAGTCGGGCCGTGACCCGGTCCCAGACGGCTCTGTTCAGTTCCGGGCGGTCCGGGAGCTGCTGGCGCCCCGAGGGTTCAGGGCTCACGGGATATTTCTGCACGGGGACTCCTCGGGACGGAACCGATGGGGTTCGAGCGGTGTGCGTGCTTCGGTGTGTTCTTCACAGCTGGTCTCGGTGGGCTCGGTCGCGGATCATCAGGGCGGCCTTCTTCTCGGGCAGTTCGAGTTCGGCGGAGAAGCGGAATCCCGCGCTCAGAAAGGCCGAGACGGAGGGGGTGTTGCGCAGGTCGGGTTCCGCGACGACGCGTGCGCAGGAGGGACGGTGGTCGAGCACGAGGTCGGCCACCGCGCGCAGCAGGGTGCTGCCGAGCCGCCGGCCGCGATCGGTGACCCCGCCGATCAGCAGGTGCACGCCGGTGTCGTGGGGGCGAGCGGGGTAGTGGCGGGCGAGCGGATCGAGGTCGGCGCGGTAGATCTCCCAGTAGCTCATCGCCTTGCCGTCGAGAACGCCGAGGCACGGGACGCTCCGCCCGTCGCCTTCGAGCTGGGCGGCGATGTGCCGGGCCGTGACCTCCTCGGGCCCCGCGAGTTCCCAGAAGGCGGCGACAGCCGGATCGTTCATCCAGCGGGTGACGACGGCGAGGTCGCGTTCGAGCCGTACGGGCACCAGCTGGAAGATCCCGGCGGCCGTGGTCGCGGGGCGCCAGGTGCCGGGCGCGTCCAGCAGCGTGGCGGACCCGGGCCCGCCGGCGGACGTCCGGTGGGGTGCCGGTGGGGTGTCCGAGGCGAACAGGGCCAGAAGTTCCTCGGTGAGACGCAGGTCCAGGGTGTCCTCGACGGCGGTCGCCGGATGGTGCGCCCGGGGCGCGCCACCGGTCGGCCCGGGGTCTTCCGCTCTCGTCATCCTGGGATCTTGTCCGCCTGCGGCCTTCCGCGAAACCGGTCCGGCCGCCGGGTTCCCGGGCGTGTCGACGGGTGGCACAACGACGTTCTCCTCTCCTGGGTACCGGCGGTCCCGGTGACCCGGCTCTTCCGCGCACCCGCGTCCCGGTTTCCGGTGCGCACGACGGCCCGGCACGTCACGGCCGAGCGCGGGCGGGGTCTCCGACCGGGAGCGGATCGGATCGGCCCGAGACCCCGCCCCGGCCCCGGACCGGATCGGGCCGGGGCCACCGGGCAAGGGCGGGTGCCGTGCCTCGGGACGCCGGGGCGGGCGGCCGAGCGGGAGCTTCGGCGGCCCTCCGGCCACGCCACGGGGAGCGGTGCCCGACCCCTGCAGCGGGTCCGGCACGGTCCGGGCGGGAGGCCGTCCGTGCGCGCGGGGCGGGTGTCAGGAATGCAGCGGGTTGGTGATGGTCACGTACACGGACTGGGTGTCGACGGGTCCGACGAGTTCGTCCATGCCGTTCAGCCGGGTCAGCAGGTTGGCCTTGCAGCGCAGCCGGCCGGTCTCAAGGAGGTACGCCGGAAGCGGCGAGCCCATCGCGGTGGCGGAGCGGAGGAAGCGGCGGAACGCGTCGAGAAGGAGGTGTTCGTCGGCGAGGTGCTGAGAGCCGAAGGCCCCGATCAGACCGAGGACGTTGTTGATGCCGAGGTAGTAGGCGAACCGTTCGTCGGTGACGGCGTCGGAGACGAAGGTGTCGCTCTCGGCGCCGATGCCGGGCAGTCGCCGGTCGAGCGCGCCCCGGTGGGACTCCCGGAAGTAGTACCCCTGGTTGTCCCGGTACCGGCCGCCCACGGGCCAGCCGTCCGCGTCGAGCAGGACGAGGGTGTTCTGCTGGTGCGCCTCCAGGGCGACCCCGGCGTTGGCGTCGAGCCAGAGGACGGGGCGTACGACGCGGTCGAGGTAGCGCAGGAACCACTCCGCGGAGACGGCGCCGACGGTGCGTCCGGTCCGCTCGGCGAGGCGGGACACGGTCTCCGCCAGCCGGGAGCGCATCGCGGTACGCCCGCGGCAGGGGCGCACCGCGGTGAGGCCGGCGACGCAGAGGGCGTCGTCGTGCGGGCCGAACGGGTTGTTCCGCAGGACTACGTCGAGTCCCTGGACCGGGGTGCCGTCCTTGCTGTCGACGGCGAGCCAGGCCGGGTCGCGGACGATGTCGAACCCGGGGTGGGCACGGCGCCACTCGGCGGACAGGCCGCCGCGCAGGAGCCGGTGCACTTCGGCGCCCCGGTGGAGTTCCTTGCGGAGGTTCTCCCGGCGGGAGTTGGTGATGCGTACGCCCAGCGAGAGCTTGAGCATGACGCCCGAGCCCGGTCGGTACACGGTCCGGACCGAGGAGGTGGGGTGCCAGCGTCCGCCCGCCTCGCCGAGGTCGTGCAGGAGGCCCGCGTCCAGGAGTTCGGTGACCTCGGTGCGGCGCCGCAGCTCCTCGGCCTGCCAGGGGTGGACCGGCAGGGCGACCGTGCCCTCGGGCAGGCGCAGCCCTTCGGCGTGCGGGGCCAGCAGTTCCTCGGCGGTCACCGGGCGGCCGTCGCGGGTCCAGGCGGAGTCGGTGGCGAGGACGCACCGGTCGACGGCCATCCAGTGGAGCGGGAAGCTGCCGTGGAGTTCGGGCGAGTAGAGCCGGGCCTCCGACTCCGAGAGCCCCTCGCGGCTCTTGGGCGTGGGGTGGAGCGGGTGTCCGTGCAGCAGGGACTGCTCCGCGGCGAGGAAGGGGTCGGTGCCCGGGGGCTCCTCGGGTGTGCGGCGCCGCTGGGTGAGGAACCCGGTGGTGTGGCGGACGGAGTCGGCGACACGGCCCACGAGTTCGGCGGCGGCGTGCCGGTCGCCCTCACGGCAGAGCAGGGCGGCGACGGTGACCGCGTCGGTGGACGGGGCCCCCGCGGGGGCGCCTTCGAGGACGGCGGGGCCGAACCGGTGGTGGCCGGTCGGCGACCAGTACAGCACGGGCACGAGGAGGGCGGTGCCGCTCGCGGGCAGGGGGATGCGCAGGGTGTCCCGCTCCGGGCGGGGCAGGTCCAGCTCCCGCGCCCAGCAGCGCAGCAGGCTCTCGGCGCCCGCGACGTCGGCCGCGCGGTACGGGTCCGGATCGTCCAGCGGGTCCGCGTGCGGGGCCGGGGTGCTCCCGTCCTCGTGGTGGCCGGCCTTCTGCCGGGGAACGGTCGTCGTCTCGGCCGTACGCGGGCCGAGCGGCGCGTCCTGCCCTCGGAGCTGGCTGGTGAGGGTGGTGTCGGCCTCGGGCGCGGGGGTGGGGTTCACGGCGTCTTCCTTGTGAGGGGTTGCGGGGTCAGCGGAGCGACCCGGCGGCGGCCCGCCGGTGCGGCGAGCCTTCTGCGGCTTGAAGCGCGTCGGCGAGGCGGTCGAGGACCGCCGTCGCCTGTTCGTCGGTGAGGGTGAGGGGCGGCAGCAGCCGTACGACGGCGTCGTGCCGTCCGCCGAGTTCGACGATGAGTCCGCGGCGCAGGCATTCCTGCTGCACGGCGGCGGCGAAGGCCGGGTCGGCCGGGGGCGGGCCGCCGTCGTGTTCGGGAGCGGCCTCGGGGTCGACGAGTTCGACGCCGATCATCAGGCCGCGTCCCCGGACGTTCCCGATGGAGGGGTGGCGCCCGGCCAGGTCGCGAAGCTGTCCGAGCATGCGCTCCCCGAGTGTGGCGGCACGTTCGGCCAAGCCGTTCTCGCGGACGTACGCCAGGGTGGCCGCGCCGGCCGCCATGGCGAGCTGGTTGCCGCGGAAGGTGCCGGCGTGGGCGCCGGGCCGCCAGAGGTCGAGCGCGGAGCGGTAGACGATCACGGCGAGCGGCAACGAGCCGCCGATGGCCTTGGACAGCACCATCACGTCGGGCACCACCCCGCTGTGTTCGACGGCCCAGAAGCGGCCGGTCCTGCCGACGCCGGTCTGCACCTCGTCGGCGATCAGGGGGATGGAGCGGTCGGCGGTGATCTCGCGCATCCGGCGCAGCCAGGCGTCGGGTGCGGGGTTGACCCCGCCCTCGCCCTGCACGGGTTCGAGGATCATCCCGGCCGGGGCGGGGACCCCGCCCTTGGGGTCGTCGAGCAGGTGGCGGGTCCAGTGGGCGGCGATCTCGGCTCCCCGGTCCCCGCCGATCCCGAAGGGGCAACGGTAGTCCTGTGGGAAGGGCAGGCGTGTCACGCGTACGTCCCTGGCACCGCCGGACGCGTCGAGGGCCCCCGAGGTCATGCCGTGGTAGGCGCCGGTGAAGGCGAGCAGTCCGGTCCGGCCGGTGGCCGCGCGCACCAGCTTGAACGCGGCTTCGACGGCGTCCGTTCCGGCGGGTCCGCAGAACTGGATGCGGGCGTCACGGGCCAGTTCGCCGGGGAGCGTGGCGAACAGCTCGGTGGTGAAGGCGTCCTTCACGGGGGTGGCGAGGTCGAGCACGTGCAACGGCGCACCGGAGTCGATGACCTTGCGGATGGCCTCCAGCACCACCGGGTGGTTGTGGCCGAGTGCCAGGGTGCCCGCGCCGGAGAGACAGTCGAGGTATCTGCGGCCGTCGGCTCCCTCGATGGTCAGCCCGCGTGCCCGCACGGGCACGATCGGCAGGGAGCGCGCGTAGGTGCGCGCCGCCGACTCGCGCAACGACTGGCGGCGGAGAATGCCCTCGTGCGCCGCGGGCGGGGCCGCCGGTGCTGATTCGGTCACGGCCACGGCTGTTGATCCTCCTGCGTTCACGGTCGTGTTGCACGTAGTCACGTCGTCCGGGAGTACGTTCTCCCGGCGGCGGAATGCGCGGGTGAACTCCGGGCGTGTGTCCCCCGTACGGACCAACGAGCCAACGGGCCGGGGATCACGGGTAAATCGGAAGATCCTTGCGGTGGCGGTACCTGACGGAGCGGAACCACGGACCTGCCCGGCACGGTCTTCGACAGCAACGGCATAGTAGAGGCCGCTCAGCATAGGGCCGTTGCCCAACCGGGCGCGGGGCAAGGGGCATTCGTGCTCCGTCCCGCACCGCACGGCACGGCACCGCGGAGGCGGACAGGCTTGGCGCACCGGGGCGACCGGGGTGCCGTACGCGGCGACGAACGACGAAGTCCCAGGGGGATCACCAGATGCGACCCATTCACCCGATCGATACGGCCCGGAACGGGAGGGGCGGGCGACGTGTGTCCTCGTCCGTGCCGGCGGCAGTCGCCCTCGCGACGGTACTCGCCCTCACGGCGACCGCCTGCGGACCCGAGGACGACGGCGCGTCCAAGGAGCCCGCCGCTTCGGCCGCGGCCTCCTCGGACGGGAAGATCGTCATCCCGGACGAGTTGAAGAACCGGCTCAAGGAGCACGGGATCGATCTCGACAAGTGGCGGAACGGCGAGTGGAAGAACTGGGACAAGGACCAGTGGCTCCGTGAGGCCAAGGACTACGTCAACCCGATCATCGAGAACCTCTGGAACCCGGAGCGGATGCGGGACGCCGACATCTCCCCGGAGCAGCCCGTCGCCGACGACATCTCCGGCGACGAGGGAGTGACCGACCCGACCCCCGCCGTCCGGGAAGCCGCCGAGGCGCACACCCCGTACCACGACAGCGTTCCGGAGAGCGGCAAGCTGCTGTTCGACGGGCCCGAGGGTTCGATGGTCTGCTCCGCCACCGTGGTGAAGGACCCGGCGCACCCGGGCAAGTCGAACCTGGTGTGGACCGCCGGGCACTGCGTGCACGCGGGCAAGGAGGGCGGCTGGTACCGCAACATCGCCTTCGTCCCCGGGTACAACGACAGCGGTATGGAGACGGCGAAGCTGGAGAACGCCTCCAAGGAGGAGATCGCTCCGTACGGCGTGTGGTGGAGCGACTGGGCTTCCACCTCGGACCAGTGGATCGCCGAGGGCGCGTCGACCGGTGGTCAGGGCGCCCCGTACGACTTCGCGGTGCTGCATGTGACGCCGGAGACCGGCGCTTCGGCCAAGTCGCTGGAGGAGACGGTGGGTTACGCGCTGCCGGTCGACTTCGACGCGCCCGCGGTGTCCGGCATCTCCTCGTTGACGGCGACCGGCTATCCGGCCGCTCCCCCGTACGACGGGCAGAAGGCGTTCCAGTGCGACGACACCCCGGGCCGGCTCTCGGTCCTCCAGGACGAGCCCACGATGTACCGCATCGGCTGCTCGATGACCGGGGGCGCCTCGGGCGGCGGCTGGGTCGGCGAGGGCGCCGACGGGAAGCCCGCCCTGTTCTCCAACACCTCGATCGGCCCGGTCACGGCCGGCTGGCTCGCGGGACCGCGCCTGGGCAAGGAGGCCGAGGCGGTCTACGAAGGGGTGAGCCGGAAGTACGCGGGGCAGTGACGCTCACGCCGGAGGCCCGGCCGCTCCCCGTGGGGAGCGGCCGGGCCTCCGGCGTCGTGAACGTCCGCCGCGGTCAGTGGGCCGCGAGGACGAACACCGCGAGTTCCGCGGCGAGCTCCTCGTGGACCCGCGCCTTGAGCAGGGTGCCCTCCGCGGTGTGTTCCTCGGAGATCACCTCGCCGTCGGCGTGCACCCGCGAGACCAGGGCGCCCTGGATGTACGGGACCAGGGCCTCGATCTCCACGGACGGCCGGGGCAGCTCGGCGTCGACCAGCGCGAGCAGCTCGTCGATCCCGGCGCCGGTACGCGCCGAGACGGCGATGGCGTGCGGTTCCGCGCGCAGCAGCCGCGCCAGGACCAGCGGGTCCGCCGCGTCCGCCTTGTTGATCACGACGATCTCGGGAACCTTGGTGGCGCCCACCTCCCGGATCACCTCGCGCACGGCGGCGAGCTGCTCCTCCGGGACGGGGTGCGAGCCGTCCACCACGTGCAGGATGAGGTCGGAGTCGCCGACCTCCTCCATGGTGGACCGGAACGCCTCGACCAGGTGGTGCGGCAGGTGGCGTACGAACCCGACGGTGTCGGCCAGCGTGTAGAGCCGGCCACTGGGCGTCTCGGCCCGGCGGACGGTCGGGTCCAGGGTGGCGAACAGCGAGTTCTCCACCAGGACACCGGCCCCGGTCAGGCGGTTGAGCAGGGACGACTTGCCGGCGTTGGTGTAACCGGCGATGGCGACCGAGGGCACCTTGTTGCGCTTGCGCTCCTGCCGCTTGATCTCGCGGCCGGTCTTCATCTCCGCGATCTCCCGGCGCATCTTCGCCATCTTCTCGCGGATGCGGCGCCGGTCGGTCTCGATCTTGGTCTCACCGGGACCACGCGTGGCCATGCCGCCACCGCCGCTGGAACCGCCGCCGCCCATCTGCCGGGAGAGCGACTGGCCCCAGCCCCGCAGGCGCGGCAGCATGTACTGCATCTGCGCCAGGGAGACCTGCGCCTTGCCCTCCCGGGACTTGGCGTGCTGGGCGAAGATGTCGAGGATCAGGGCGGTCCGGTCGACCACCTTGACCTTGACGACGTCTTCGAGGTGGATGAGCTGGCCGGGGCTGAGTTCACCGTCGCAGACGACGGTGTCGGCACCGGATTCGAGCACGATGTCGCGCAGCTCCAGCGCCTTGCCGGAGCCGATGTAGGTGGCCGGGTCCGGCTTGTCGCGCCGCTGGTAGACCGCGTCCAGCACCTGCGCGCCCGCGGTCTCGGCGAGGGCGGCCAGCTCCGCGAGGGAGATCTCGGCGTCGTGCACGGTCCCGGAGGTCCATACGCCGACGAGCACCACACGCTCCAGACGGAGCTGCCGGTACTCGACCTCGGTGACGTCCTCGAGCTCGGTGGAGAGGCCGGCCACGCGTCGCAGCGCGGCACGCTCGGAGCGGTCGAGCTGTTCGCCGTCGCGCGCTCCGTCGATCTCGTGGCTCCAGGCGACGTCCTCTTCCATCAGGGCGTCGGCCCGAAGGCTCTCGGTGGCACGTGCGGAGGCGGACTCCGTGGCGCTCTGCGCGTCCTGCGCGTCCTGGGGAAGGGAGGAAGAGGAGGTCATTGGATCCTTACGTCGAAGATTTCTCGTAGTGACTGTCACAACGCGTCACGTCTCCGGATGATTCCCGGGGGATTCACCGGCCGGGCCGCTTTGCCGACCCCCTGATACTGGCATGCGCCCGCCGGGCCCGTCATGCGGGTTTCCCCGCGGCGCCCCGGGCCGGGTGCGGGGACGGGGCGGCCGGCCCGGCCGCTTTCGGGGCGGCGCCGTGCCAGTCCGGGTGGCCGGGCATCGCGGGGGTCTTCTCCCCGTACAGCCAGGCGTCGAAGAACGCCGAAAGATCGCGTCCGGCCTCGCGCGAGGCGAGCTCGACGAAATCGGCCGTGGTGGCGGACTCGTCCGCGTACCGGCGCACCCAGGCGCGCTCCAGCCGGTCGAAGGCGTCCTCGCCGATCTCCTGGCGCAGCGCGTAGAGGACCAGTGCGCTGCCGTCGTAGACCACCGGCCGGAACAGGTCGAGCTTGCTCCCGGGGGCCGGCGGGGCGGGCCTGGCGGGGGGCCCGCCGGCCGCCCGCCAGCCGTCGGAGCTGGTGTACGCGTCCCGCATGCGGCGCTCCAGCGCGGGGCCGCCCCGCTCCTCGGCGTAGCGGGCCTCGTACCAGCTCGCGTGCCCCTCGTTGAGCCAGAGGTCGGACCAGGACGCCGGGGAGACACTGTCGCCGAACCACTGGTGCGCCAGCTCGTGGACCATCACCGACTCGACGTACCACTCGGGGCGCGTGTCCCCGGTGAAGAGCCGGCGCTCGAAGAGCGACAGGGTCTGGGTCTCCAGCTCGAAGCCGGTGACGCTGTCGGCGACCAGCAGCCCGTACGTCTCGAAGGGGTAGGGGCCGACCTGCCGTTCCATCCATTCCAGCTGGCCAGGCGTCCTGCTCAGCCAGGGCTCCAGGGCCGCCTCGTCCGCCGCCGGGACGACGTCGCGCAGCGGCAGCCCGCCGGGGCCGTCCCGGTGCGGGACGGCGGAGGTGCCGAGGGAGACCTGGGCCAGCTCGGTGGCCATCGGGTGCGCGGTGCGGAAGGTCCGGGTCACCGTGGTGCCCCGGTGGATCACCCCGGCCGGCAGTCCGTTGGCGACGGCGGTGAGCTGCTCGGGGGTGGTGATCCGGAAGGTGAAGTACGCCTTGTCCACCGGGTGGTCGTTGCAGGGGAAGACCCGGTGCGCGGCGTCGGCCTGGGCCGCCAGGGCGAGGCCGTCACCGGTGCGCACCCAGCCGCCGCTGTCCTTGCCCTGGTCGGGGTCGCTGGTGTGCCGGACGGTGATGCGCAGCGGTACCCCCGCGGGCAGCCGCGCGGCCGGTGTGACGATCAGATCCTCGTCCTCGCCGGTGAACCGGGCGGTCAGTCCGTTGACGGCGACCGAGCGGACCTCGCCCCGGGCGAAGTCCAGGTTGATCCGGTCCAGGGGCTCGGTGGTCCGTGCCCTGATGACGGTGACGGCTTCCAGCGGGTCGGTGTTGCGGCCGTCGTAGTCGAGGGAGATGTCGTACGAGAGGACGTCGTACCCGGGGTTGCCGAGCGTGGGGAAGAGCCGGTCCCCGATTCCGAGGGGGCCGCTTCCGGGAGGGACGGGCGGCGCGGCGGCGATCAGGCCGGCCGACGCGGCGGCCAGCAGGACGGTGCGCAGGCGGCGGGAGGTGGGCGGCATGGATCACCGCTATCAGCGGGGTTCGCCCCGGCGGGGGGCGACGCGCTGCCGGACCACCCGAACGAGGTGGCCGGGCGGGCCGCCCGGCGGCGGAGCCCACCCGGCACCGGCTCTCAGAGCCTGCCGGGCGGCCACGCCCGATCAGTGGCCGCCCGGCAGGCTCTCAGGCGCGACTGACGTCGTAGACCCCGGCGACGTCCCGCATGGCCCGCACGAGGGCGGGCAGGCCGTCCGCGTCGGTGAGCTGCAACGTGTAGGTGTGGCGCACCCGTTGCTCGCTGGGCGGCTCGACGGTGGCGGAGACGATGGCGGCGTCGGCGGTCGCGATCGCCTCGGTGAGGTCGGCGAGGAGCCGGGGGCGCCCGAAGGATTCCGCGACGAGCGTGACCAGACACTCGGAGGCTTCGTCTCCCGCGTCTCCCGCGTAGCCGGTGTCCGCGGCCGTCCCGGGCTGCCGGGAGTGCGACGGGGACCAGTCGAGCCCGCCGCCGTCCCCTTCGCCGCCTGGCTCCGCCCCGGCCGGCCCTTCGGCGCCCGGGGCGTACCGCGCGTCCTCGGCGTCCTGCGAGGCGGCGTCCTCCGGGTGGGCGTCGAACCAGCCGGCGATCGCGATGCGCGCGGCGGGGGTACGGGCGTGGTCGAGCCACTCCCGGGAGGGGCCGGAAGCGGTGTCGCGGGCGAGCAGCAGTTGCACGGTGTCGCCGTCCCCCAGGGGGGTGGCCAGGGTGGCGAGGCGGCCGTTGACCCGCGCGCCGATGCAGCGGTGCGCTCCGTCGCCGTACTGGGCGTAGGCGGCGTCCACGCAACTGGCGCCGACGGGGAGGACGAGGGTACGGCCGTCGGTACGGAAGACGGTGATCTCGCGGTCCTCGGCGAGATCGGCGCGCAGCGTGCTCCAGAAGGTGTCCGGGTCCGGGGCCGACTCCTGCCAGTCGAGCAGCCGGGAGAGCCATCCGGGCCGGGTGGGGTCCGCGCGTTCGCCGTCGGCCGGTTCGTCCCCGGCGGGGGCGGTGGCGTCCGGCGCGTAGGGATTGCCGAGGGCGACCACGCCCGCCTCGGCGACCCTGTGCATCCGGTGCGTGCGGATGAGGACTTCGGCGACCGCGCCGCCGGGGCCGACGACCGCGGTGTGCAGTGACTGGTACAGGTTGAACTTGGGGGCGGCGACGAAGTCCTTGAACTCGGAGATCACCGGGGTGAAGCAGGTGTGGAGTTCGCCGAGGACCGCGTAACAGTCCGCGTCCTCGCCGACCAGCACGAGGAGCCGGCCGAAGTCGGTGCCGCGCAGTTCCCCGCGTTTCATCCGGACCCGGTGCACGGACACGAAATGCCTTGGCCTGATGAGGACTTCGGCGGTGATACCGGCCTCGCGCAGCACACCGCGGACGTTCTGCGCGATGGTGTCGAGGGGGCTGTGCCCGCTCTCCGACTCGGCGATCAGCGTCTGGGTGTGCGCGTGTTCCTCGGGGCGGAGGATGGCGAAGACGAGGTCTTCCAGCTCGGTCTTCAGTGCCTGCACGCCGAGGCGTTCGGCGAGTGGGATCAGCACGTCCCGGGTGACCTTGGCGATCCTCGCCTGCTTCTCCGGCCGCATCACCCCGAGGGTGCGCATGTTGTGGAGGCGGTCGGCGAGTTTGATCGACATGACCCGGACGTCGTTGCCGGTGGCGACGAGCATCTTGCGGAAGGTCTCCGGCTCGGCGGCGTCACCGTAGTCGACCTTCTCCAGCTTCGTGACGCCGTCGACGAGATAGCTGACCTCCTCACCGAACTCCTCCAGAACCTGATCGAGCGTCACCTCGGTGTCCTCGACGGTGTCGTGGAGCAGAGAGGCCGTCAAGGTCGTTGTCTCGGCGCCGAGTTCGGCGAGGATCAGGGTCACGGCGAGCGGGTGGGTGATGTAGGGCTCACCGCTCTTGCGCATCTGGCCGCGGTGGGAGGACTCGGCGAGGACGTAGGCCCGGCTCAGCACGGAGAGGTCGGCGTCCGGGTGATGCGCGCGGTGCGCCTCCGCCACATGGCCGATGGCGTCCGGCAGTCTTCCCCGGGAGACCGGACCGAGGAGCGCCACCCGGCCGAGTCTGCGCAGATCGATCCGGGGGCGGGAGCGTTTACGGACGGGGACACCTGGATTGGCGGCCTCTGCACTCATGGGCACCTCCGGCGACGTCGACCGGCGGTGAGAGGCAGACCTTGGTGTCCCCGGGCCGGTGCTTGATGCTACCGACCCCACCACGTACGGCAGTCCGCCTCTCGCTCAGCGTGAAGCGGATCACCCGTTCGAGCGAAGCGTGGTCGGATTGTCGTCCGAGCGTTACCGTCCGAGCGCCGATTCGAGCCAGTCCCCGTCGAGGACCCCTTCGGCGACGATGACGGCCGGTCCGGTCATCTCGATCGCGCCGTGCGGGTGTTCCGTGATCACCAGGGTGCCGCCGGGCAGGTCGACCGTGTACGTGACGGGCGTGCCGGTCACCGCGGGGTCGATACCGTCCCGGCGGGCCGAGGCGACGGCGACGGCGCAGGCGCCGGTGCCGCAGGAGCGGGTCTCGCCGGAACCGCGCTCGTGCACCCGCATCGCGACGTGGCGGGTGCCCCGGCGGACGACGAACTCGATGTTGACGCCCTCGGAGTACACCTCCGCGGGGCTGTACACGGGCTCGGTGAACAGGTTCCCGGCGTGCGCCAGGTCGTCCACGAAGGCGACGGCGTGCGGGTTGCCCATGTTGACGTTGCGCGCTTCCCAGCTCCGGCCGTCGACGGTGACGGTGACGCCTTCCGCGGGCAGCTCGGCGCGCCCCATGGAGACGGTGATGTCGCCGTTCTTGGCGAGGTGCACCCGCTTGACTCCGCCGCGGGTGGCGATCGCGAGGTCCCCCGCTTCGACGAGCCCGGCGCGCTGCAGGTGGCGGGCGAAGACGCGGACGCCGTTGCCGCACATCTCGGCGATCGAGCCGTCGCCGTTGCGGTAGTCCATGAACCATTCGGCCTCGGCCGCCATGGCACGGGCCTCCGGATGGGCCGCGGAACGCACGACGTGCAGCAGCCCGTCACCGCCGATGCCGGCCCTGCGGTCGCAGAGCCGCGCGACGACCGCCGGGGGCAGGTCGAGGGCGTTGTCCGGGTCCGGAATGATCACGAAGTCGTTCTCGGTGCCGTGACCCTTGAAGAAGGCGATCTGCTCGGTGCTCACAGGGCAACTGTACGGGCGCCGGGTACGCCCGGTCAGCGCAGGCGGGCCACGCGCCAGACGGCCAGGCCGACGAGCGCGAGAACGAGCGCCCCGTACAGCGCGATCACGCGCCAGTCGGGACGGGTGCCGGACCCTCTGGCGGGCAGGCCGGGCCAGATGTGTCCGACGCGACGGGCAGCCGCCATGCCCCAGCCCGCGGCACAGCCGCTGATCAGCAGTCCGAGCATGGCGACGACGGCACCGCCGTCACCGAACTCGAAGGCGAGCGGGAAGGCGAACATCAGGGAGCCGATCGCGGCGAGCACCACGATCGGGGCGAGCTGCCAGATCCGCAGCCGTCGGGCGGGACGGAGCTCGACCTCGACCTCGGCCGCCACGACGCTCTCGTCGGGCAGGTCGGAATTCAACCGGTCGGCGGCGAGCTGCCTCTCCACCGCCTCCTGCTCCGTGTCACGAGGGCCGGCCTCCATCGCCACGCGCCCTCCCCACTCGGACTTCCTGTATCGATCGATGCTCGATGATGGCACGCCCGCGCGGGCGGAAAGGACGCGCGGGGCGTCCCGATGCCATCACGTGATCAGGCTGTTATAGCCCTCCGTTCAGGGTTTATGCAGGTCAGACGCCTGCCACTGGTCGGCGGGGCAGCAAGGGGCCGGTAATAGCCCCAGGTCAGCGCCCGATTGGGCGGTCCCGACCGGCCCGGAGGGAAATTCGCCCTGAAACAGCGCGTCGGCAGCGGTTCCAGGACGGCCGGTCGCACGGCACCGTGTCCCGCAGGCGGGAAATTCCTTGACCGCCCGTCGCCTTCGGCGGTGGGCGCTACAGGGTGCGCGTCATGAACGCGCTGTTGGGGTCTTCCCGGTAGTTCGCGAAGGGGCCGCAGTAGGTGAACTCGAACTTCTCGTACAGCGCGCGGGCCGGAGCGAAGAACGCGGTGGCGCCGGTCTCCAGGCTGAGGCGCCGGTAGCCCATGCCGCGGGCCTCGGAGACGATGTGGGCGAGCAGCAGGGAAGCCACCCCGGAGCGCTTGCGCGTGGGTGCGGTGCGCATCGACTTGATCTCGGCGTGGCCCTCCTCGATGCGCTTGACGGCTCCGCAGCCGACCAGGGTGTCACCGTCGTAGGCGGTCCAGAAGGTGACTTCGGGCGCCCGCAGTGCGCCGAGGTCGAGGGCATGCTTGCTCTCCAGGGGGGTGATCGCCCGCATCTCGTCCACATGGGCCCGGAGGAACTCGGCGATGTCGCGCCCGGAGAGGTCGTCCACTGAGATCTTCACGGTCTGCCTTCGCTTTCTCGTCCGGAGGTTGGCCCCCGGCGTCTCGGACGCCTGCGAGCCGCGCAGGCGAAGATGCCGGGCCCGAGGACGCGGGCCAGGTACGTCCTGTCCACCGGGATGCGGACCTGGTCGTAGTGGTCCGCCGCGAACCGGGCCTGGCCGACGAGGAGTTCGCCACCGCGACCGCCCGACCGACACGTCCCGCCCGTTCGTCGCGGGGGCGTCGATCCCCGCCACTCCCCCGCCCTTCATGCTCTCAGAGTGCGACCGCTCGTTCGACCAACGCCAGTGCCCGAAGCGGGAGTTCGTCCCGGTCGAGCTCACCGCCGCCGAGCCACTCGACCCGCGGATCGCGGCGGAACCAGGAATCCTGGCGGCGCGCGAAACGCTTGGTGGCACGCACGGTTTCCGCGCGGGCCTCGTCCTCGGTGCACTCGCCGGCGAGAGCCGCCAGCACCTGCTGGTAGCCCAGCGCGCGGGAGGCGGTGAGCCCCTCGCGCAGCCCCTGGGCCTCCAGCGTCCGCACCTCGTCCACCAGGCCCGACTCCCACATCCGGTCGACACGCAGGGCGATCCGGGCGTCGAGCTCCGGGCGCTCGACGTCCACCCCGATCTGCAAGGCGTCGTAGACCGGCTCCTCGCCGGGGAGGTTGGCGGTGAACGGTTTCCCGGTGATCTCGATGACTTCGAGGGCGCGGACGATGCGGCGGCCGTTGCTGGGCAGGATCGCCCGGGCCGCGCCCGGATCCGCGGCGGCGAGCCGCTCGTGGAGCGCGCCGGGGCCCCGCTCGTCAAGTTCCCGTTCGAGCCGGGCCCGCACCTCGGGGTCGGTACCCGGGAACTCCAGGGCGTCGATGGTGCCCTTCACGTACAACCCGGAGCCGCCGACCAGGATCGGGGTACGGCCTTCGGAGAGCAGCCGGTCGATCTCCGCCCGGGCCAGCCGCTGGTACTCCGCGACGCTGGCGGTACGGGTCACGTCCCAGACGTCCAGCAGATGGTGCGGGACGCCGTCGCGTTCGGGCAGGGTCAGTTTCGCGGTCCCGATGTCCATGCCGCGGTAGAGCTGCATGGAGTCGGCGTTGACCACCTCGCCGCCCAGTCGCTGGGCGAGGAAAACTCCCAGATCGGACTTGCCTGCCGCGGTGGGGCCGACGACGGTGATGACGCGGGGGCCGGGAACTGGTCTTGTCACCGCCCCAGTCTCCCAAACGTCCCGCGCCCCGCCGACCCGACCAGTCCATTTGCACAACTACGCACCTTTTGTTCCCGACGAGTAAAATCGGCGGCACCGGACAGGAGTGACGGTGCGGGAGCGGGTTCGGCCCGAGCGACCACGGCACGGAGGGTGACCCATGGGGTTCCTGGACAATCTGAAGGCCCGGCTGGGACCGGCGAAGGAGAAGGTCGGCGACAAGGTCGGCGACCTCGCGCACCAGCACGGGGGCAAGATCGAGCAGGGTCTGGACAAGGCCGCGCGCACGGTCGACGAGAAGACCAAGGGCAAGTACAGCGACAAGATCCAGAGCGGTACGCAGAAGGCGAAGGACACGGTGGACCGCCTCGGCCACAAGGACGCGCACGGTCCGGGCCCGACGACGGGCTTCGGCGGCACGGACGGAACACCCCCGCCGCCGGCCCACTGAGGCGCTGCCGTACGGCACCACCCTCCGTACGGCACCGGCCACCACGGCACGACCGATGCGGCACGGCCCCACGCGCCGTACGAAAAACGGCCGCGGCCCCGCGGCCGTCACCCGTTCGCGTCCCCGTCGGGGGTGGAAGGCCCGGACGGGGACGGAAGGCGCCGGCACCGGCCTCCGCCGGCGCCCCGTCCGTTCCACGACCCGCTCAGGACCAGGCGGCGACCGTGTAGCCCACCCCGTACGGCGCGTCCTCGTACAGCGACCGCCCCCGGAGGCCGGCCCCGTCCGCGGCACCGGCGAGCACCTGCCAGGGGGCCCGGCCCGCCGCCTTCAGCGCGTACGCGAGGGGGGCGTCGAGTTCCGCGAGGGCCAGTGTGTCCGCCGCGCCCAGGGCCCGGAAGGCGTCGGCGTCGAATCCTTCGGCGCGGGGGTCCAGATAGCCGGGCGCCTTGACGGTGCGGCAGGCGCTGCCGTCGCCCATCACCAGCAGGGCCACCCGGCCGGCGCGCTGCGCCATGCCCCGTCCGGCCTCGGCACAGCGCTCCGGGTCGAGGGGTTCACCGACGCCGAGCCCCTCGACGGGGGACGCGGTCCAGCCGGCCTCGGCGAGCAGCCAGGCGCCGACGGCGAGCGAGGCGGGCAGCGGCCGGGCGGAGGTGTCGCCGTCAGGAGCGTCCGGGCCCAGCCGGACGCCGAGGTCCACGCCGAATCCGCGGAAGTCCCCGGTGCTCCCCGAGGGGAAGACGCCGCGCTCGCCCTCCCCGGCGGGCCCGACCACGATCAGCAGATCGGGGCGGACCTCGGCCAGGACGGCGAGGGCTTCCGCACAGGCGGCCCGGGCCGGATCGAGTTCGGGTGCGGCCCCGGCGGCGACCTCGGGTACCAGCAGGGGCGGGCAGGGGCTCACGGCGGCGGCGACAAGCATGCCGGTCAGCGTACTGGCCGACCCCGCACGAAGGCGCGGGCCCTTCCCGTAACCCCGGCGGTCAGTCGCAGCCGCAGCCCGGTGCGGCGGCGGCGGGCAGCGGGGCGGGAGCGCCGATGGTGGGCAGGCCCAGCATCACACCGGCGGGCTTGGCCGCCGCGGCGGCGTTCCGCTTCTCCCAGGCGTCGCCGGACCGGGTGGAGCGCACCGCGAGAGTGGCGCCCTCGGCGAGCAGGTGGTGCGGAGCGGCGTAGGTGATCTCGACGGTCACCACGTCACCGGGGCGCACGATGCCCTCCGGCTTGGTGAAGTGGACGAGGCGGTTGTCGGGGGCGCGGCCGGAGAGCCGGTGGGTGGAACCGTCCTTGCGGCCCTCGCCCTCCGCGACCATGACCTCCAGGACGCGTCCGACCTGCTTCTTGTTCTCCTCCCAGGAGATCTCCTCCTGGAGGGCGGAGAGGCGCATGTAGCGCTCCTGCACGACCTCCTTGGGGATCTGTCCCTCCATGTCGGCGGCCGGGGTCCCGGGGCGCTTGGAGTACTGGAAGGTGAAGGCGTTGGCGAAGCGGGCCTCGCGCACCGCGTGCATGGTCTGCTCGAAGTCCTCCTCCGTCTCGCCGGGGAAGCCCACGATGATGTCGGTGGAGATGGCCGCGTCCGGCATCGCGGCGCGCACCTTCTCGATGATGCCGAGGAAGCGTTCCTGCCGGTAGGAGCGGCGCATGGCCTTCAGGATCGGGTCCGAGCCGGACTGCATCGGCATGTGGAGCTGCGGCATGACGTTCGGCGTCTCGGCCATCGCGGCGATCACGTCGTCGGTGAAGTCGCGGGGGTGCGGCGAGGTGAAGCGGACGCGTTCCAGGCCTTCGATCTTCCCGCAGGCCCGCAGCAGCTTGGAGAACGCCTCGCGGTCGCCGATGTCGGAGCCGTAGGCGTTGACGTTCTGGCCGAGCAGGGTGATCTCGGAGACGCCCTCGTCGACCAGCGCCTCGATCTCGGCCAGGATGTCGCCGGTGCGGCGGTCCTTCTCCTTGCCGCGCAGGGCGGGCACGATGCAGAAGGTGCAGGTGTTGTTGCAGCCGACCGAGATGGAGACCCACGCCGCGTAGGCGGACTCGCGGCGGGTGGGGAGCGTCGAGGGGAACGCCTCCAGGGACTCGGCGATCTCGATCTGCGCCTCCTCCTGGACGCGGGCGCGCTCCAGCAGCACCGGGAGCTTGCCGATGTTGTGCGTGCCGAAGACCACGTCGACCCACGGGGCCCGCTTCACGATGGTGTCGCGGTCCTTCTGCGCGAGACAGCCGCCGACGGCGATCTGCATCCCGGGTCGCTTGGTCTTCATCGGGGCGAGCCGGCCGAGGTTGCCGTAGAGCTTGTTGTCGGCGTTCTCACGGACCGCGCAGGTGTTGAAGACCACCACGTCGGCGTCGCCGTCCGCGTCCTCGGGCGCGCGGACGTAACCGGCGCCCTCCAGCAGGCCTGAGAGCCGCTCCGAGTCGTGGACGTTCATCTGGCATCCGTACGTACGGATTTCGTAGCTCTTGAGTTCTTGAACGTCCACTGCGAGGCTCCGGTCGCTGCTGCTGGTCATCCCTCAAGGGTAGGCGCTCCGGGAAAGCCCCTTCCCCCGGCCGGGTGGGCGGGCGGCTCTGGTCAGTGCGGGCCCCCGGCTGGCAGGATCACGGCCATGTCCCCCACCGGCCCGTCCCCCACCCGTCGCCGTCTGCTGCGCGCGGGCGCCGCCTCGGGGGTCTCCCTGGGACTCCTGCTCTGGTGGGTGCTGCCGCTCGACAGCCCTTCGCCCAGGGGTTCCCTGGTCTTCTCCACCGGCGTGCGCACCGGGGTCTACCAGCTCTACGGGGAGCGGCTCGAAGGGGCGCTCGCCACGGACATGCCGGGGGTGTCCATACAGCTGCGGACCAGTCAGGGCTCGCAGCAGAACATCGAGCGGGTCGCTGCGGGTGAGGCGGACTTCACCATCGCCACCGCCGACGCCGTGGCGACGTACCTGCGCGGCGGACGGCCCGGTGCCCGGCGGCTGAGGGGCTGTGTCCGTCTCTACGACGACTACGTGCAGCTGATCGTCCCCCGCTCCTCCTCCGTGCGCGGCGTCGCCGACCTGCGGGGCAAGCGGGTGGGCGTCGGGCAGCTCGGGTCCGGGGTGAAGCTGGTGGCCGACCGGCTGATGACCGCCGCCGGGGTCGATCCGGCGAAGGGAGTCACCCCGGTCACGGCCGGGATCGACACCATGCCGTCGCTGCTGGTGGAGGGGAAGCTCGACGCCTTCTTCTGGTCCGGCGGGCTGCCGACCAACGCGGTCCAGCAGCTCTCGCGGCGGACCGACGTCCGCCTCGTGCCGCTGGAGGACGAGCTCATCCGCCGGCTCCAGGCGGCAGGGGGCTCGACCCGCTACTACCGCGCGGCCGTCATGCCCGCCGACGCCTACCCCGAGGTGCAGCGCGGGCAGTCCGTGCCCACGGTGGCCGTCGCCAATCTGCTGGTGACCACGGACCGGACGGACGCGGCGATGACCGAGGCGTTCACCCGTACCGTCATCGACAGCCGGGACCGGATCGGGCGGGAGGTGCACTCGGCGCAGCTGGTGGACCTGCGGACGGCCATCTACACCGATCCGCTGCCTTTGCACGACGGCGCCCAGCAGTACTACCGGTCGGTCAAGCCCTGACCGCTGCCGGCCGGTGGGGTCCGGGGTCCGTCAGTCGCGCGGGGTGTCGCGGGGTACGGAGACGGTGACCCGCAGACCGTGGGGGTCGTTGCGCCCGTAGCCGATCGTGGCGCCGCCCGCCGCGAGCAGCACCCGGGAGATGGACAGCCCGAGGCCGGAGCCCCGTACGTTCTGGTGCCGGTTGCTCCGCCAGAAGCGGTCGCCCACGCGTGCGAGTTCCTCGTCGGTGAGGCCGGGACCCCGGTCCGCGACGACGACGGTGGAGACGGTGCCCTCCGCCGCGACCGACACCGTGACGTCCTGGCCGGGCGGGGTGAACTTCAGCGCGTTGTCGATCACCGCGTCCAGCGCGCTGGAGAGGGCTATCGGGTCGGCCCAGGCGGTGACGGCAGAGGCCCCGTCCTGGATGAGGCCCACCCCCTTCCCGTCGGCGACCGGATACCAGGCGGCGACGCGTTCGGCGGTGAGGGCGGCGACGTCGGTGAGCGCGAGATCGGCTTCCGCGTGTTCGGCGAGCGCCAGGTCCAACAGGTCGTCGAGGACCTGGGCCAGCCTCTTTCCCTCCAGCCGCACCGAGGCTATCTCCTCGTTTCCTTCGGGGAGTTCGAGGGCGAGGAGCTCGATCCTCAGCAACAGTGCGGAGAGCGGATTGCGCAGTTGGTGGGAGGCATCCGCGACGAAAGCCCGCTGCTGTTCGAGGACTTCCTCGACGTTGTCTGCCATTTCGTTGAACGAGCGTGCGAGCCTGCGGAGTTCGGGAGGGCCACCGCCCTCGACCACCCGGGAGCGCATCCGGCCGCGCGCGATGTCGTGGGTCGCGGCGTCCAGGGTGCGCACCGGGAGCAGCACCCAGCCGGTGAGCCGGAACGCGGCTCCGACCGCCACCAGCATCGCCGCGACCTCGCCGAGCGCGATGATCAGCCAGCCGTGCAGGACACGGGCGCGCATCTCGTCGGTGGGCGAGTCGATGACGACGACCGCGACGACGTCCCCGTCGCGCACCACGGGCGAGGCGACGACGATCCGGCCGTGCTGCCAGGGCCAGACCTGCGGCGGGTCGTGGGAGCGTCGGCCGAGCAGCGCCTCCTGGAAGGCGGCGCGGCCCTCCCCCTCCCGGGGGAGGTTCCAGGTGGACGGCGCCTTGGCCAGGTAGCGGTCGTCCCGGTAGAAGATCCCGGCCCGGATTCCGTACACCGTGGCGTAGGCGTCGAGGTCCGCCTGCAGGGTCCGGCGGCGTTCGTCGTCGGGGGCGACCGGTTCACTGATGAACTGGGCGAGCGCGGCAAAACGCGCGGTGTCGTCGATCCGGTCGATGACGACCTGCTGCTGCTGTGCGCCGGCCACGCTCATCGCGAGGGGGAAGCCGAGCGCGAGCAGCACGGCGGCCATGAGCACGATGAGCAGGGGCAGCAGACGGGTACGCACCGGAGCGGCGAATCCTCAGGCGACCGGCGGGACGAGCCGGTAGCCGACCCCCCGCACGGTTTCGATGAACGTGGGCAGCCCCATCTTGGCGCGGAGCGAGGCGACGTGCACCTCCAGCGTCCGGCCCGTCCCCTCCCAACTGGTCTGCCACACCTCGCTGATGATCTGCTCGCGCCGGAAGACCACCCCGGGTCGCTGGGCGAGGAGGGCGAGGAGGTCGAACTCCTTGCGGGTGAGCTGGACTTCGGCGCCGTCGACGCTGACCCGGCGGGTGGGCAGCTCGACCCGTACGGCCCCGAGCAGCAGTACGGCGAGCGGGACCGGCGCGGTGTCCTCGCCGCCGGTGGTGCGGCGGGCGACGGCGTGGATGCGGGCGAGCAGTTCGCCGGTGTCGTAGGGCTTGGTGACGTAGTCGTCGGCGCCGAGGTTGAGTCCGTGGATGCGGGAGCGCACGTCGGCGCGGGCGGTCACCATGATGACCGGGGTGGAGGTGCGCTTGCGGATTCTGCCGAACACCTCGTAGCCGTCCTGGTCCGGCAGCCCGAGGTCCAGCAGGATGACCCCGAAGGGTTCCCGCTCCGCGGGGAGCAGGGCCCGCAGGGCCTCCTCACCGCCGCGGGCGTGCACGACCCGGAAGCCGTGACGGGCGAGCACGGCGGACAGGGCCGCGGCGACGTGGTTGTCGTCCTCGACGAGCAGCAGTCTCACTGGCCCCTCC
>NZ_JBSFVR010000035.1:0-2536 GCF_053592415.1 Streptomyces sp. NPDC002690
TCGCCGGGTTCACGCCGTTCGGCGGCGGCCACCCCGGCGCGGTGCTGCGCCGGCACGTCACGGAGACCGTCGTCCCGCTCCCCGGCATCCCCGAGGAGCTGTGGCAGCTGCTCGTCCAGTGCCTGGCAAAGGCCCCCGCCTCCCGGCTGCGGGCCGGAGAGCTGGGCGGCAGGCTGCGGGAACTGCTGCCGCTGCTCGCGGGCATCGGGCCGCTGGAGGTGGACGAGCCGGGCGAAGAAGAAACGGAACTTCGCCCGGAGTACGACGAGCAGCAGTACACCCCCGCCGACGAGGAGCCGCGCCGCCGGGGCGCCGTACCGCTGGTCCCGGGACCGGCCCCCGACTCCAACCGCGACACCCACACCAGCATGCGGGTGCCCGGCCCGGACGAACTGGCTGGCGGACCGCTCGGCACCGCCCGCGCCCCCCGCGCCCCCGGCCCGCGCCCCGGCTCGGCCCGGAACAAGTCCGCCGCCGTCCGCAAGCGCCGCCTCACCCTGGGCGCGGCCGCCGTGGTGCTCGTCGCGGCGATCGCGGTGGGCGGCTGGCTGGCCACCGGCGGTGACGACGCGGACCCCGGCCCGCAGGACAGCGGCAACTCCGCCCCCGGCGCGCCCTGAGGCACGTGCGCCGCCCCGGGCCGCCCCACCGCCGGGCGGCCCGGCCCGCGGACCGGTCCGGAAGCCGTGCCGGACCAGGGGATACGGCGCCCGGAGCCGGGGGAGGGCGAGCTTCACCCGTCCAGCCGTTACGCTGGACCCGTGGCAGTCGTCGATATTTCCGAAGAGCTGAAGTCCCTCTCGTCCACCATGGGGTCGATCGAGGCCGTCCTGGACCTGGACTCCCTGAGGGCGGACATCGTCGTGCTCGAGGAGCAGGCGGCGGCGCCGTCCCTCTGGGACGACCCGGAGGCGGCACAGAAGATCACCAGCAAGCTTTCCCACCTCCAGGCCGAGGTCCGCAAGACCGAGACGCTGCGCGGTCGCATCGACGACCTCGGCGTCCTCTTCGAGCTGGCCCAGGACGAGGGTGACGCGGACGCGCTCGCCGAGGCCGAGACCGAGCTGGAATCGGTCCGCAAGGCGCTCGACGAGATGGAGGTCCGCACCCTCCTCTCCGGCGAGTACGACGCGCGTGAGGCCCTGGTCACCATCCGGGCCGAGGCCGGTGGCGTCGACGCCGCCGACTTCGCCGAGAAGCTCCAGCGCATGTACCTCCGCTGGGCCGAGCGGCACAACTACAAGGCGGAGGTCTACGAGACCGCGTACGCCGAAGAGGCCGGCATCAAGTCGACCACCTTCGCGATCGAGGTCCCGTACGCCTACGGCACGCTCTCCGTCGAGCAGGGCACCCACCGGCTCGTCCGGATCTCGCCCTTCGACAACCAGGGCCGTCGCCAGACGTCCTTCGCGGGCGTCGAGGTGCTGCCGGTCGTCGAGAAGACCGACCACGTCGAGATCGACGAGTCCGAGCTCCGCGTGGACGTGTACCGCTCCTCGGGCCCCGGCGGCCAGGGCGTCAACACCACCGACTCCGCGGTGCGGCTGACCCACCTGCCGACCGGCATCGTCGTCTCCTGCCAGAACGAGCGCTCGCAGATCCAGAACAAGGCGTCCGCGATGAACGTCCTCCAGGCGAAGCTCCTCGAGCGCCGCCGCCAGGAGGAGCAGGCGAAGATGAACGCGCTCAAGGGCGACGGCGGCAACTCCTGGGGCAACCAGATGCGTTCGTACGTCCTGCACCCGTACCAGATGGTCAAGGACCTCCGTACGGACTTCGAGATGGGCAACCCCGAAGCGGTCTTCAACGGTGAGATCGACGGCTTCATCGAGGCGGGCATCCGCTGGCGGAAGCAGGGCGAGAAGTAACCGTACGCGTACGGAAGTTGGGCCCGGGCAGGATTCCTGCCCGGGCCCTTTCGCGTGCCCGGCGCGGGCGGTGGTGCGGGCGGTGGCGCGGGCACACGAAAGGGCGGTGACGCGAGGGCGGGGGCCGGGGGTGTGGTGATTGCGTCACAGTCGGGGCAGTGAATAACCGTCAGAAGCCTCACCGGTTCACCAATCGCCCGGAACGCTCTTGACGTAATCCTTAACTCTGGTCAGGGTGCTGGAGCAGCGTGCGTATGAGTGGGACCGCTGTGAGTGGGGGCGGACCGGACGACCGCGACAGCGCGGCCCGGTTCGGAGCGAACCCCGCAGAGCCAGGTCCCTCATGCGTGCTGCTCCATTGACGAGATCGGCTACTGGGGGTAGCAGCAGATGACGAAGAAGACGCGCGTACGTATCGCGCGCATAGCCGCCGGCGCGATCATCGCGGCCGGCGCTTCCCTGACCGCCGCGGGTGCGGCGCAGGCGTTCGGCACGCCCGAACTCACCACCGAGAGCAGCGACGCCGGTGGCGTGGACCCCGGCACCGCGGCAGGTGGCGAGGAGTCCGCGGCGACGGTGTCGGGCGGCGAGGAGTCCGCGGCCACGGTGTCGGGCGGCGAGGAGTCCGCGGCCACGGTGTCGGGCGGCGAGGAGTCCGCGGCCACGGT
>NZ_JBSFVR010000035.1:2633-36896 GCF_053592415.1 Streptomyces sp. NPDC002690
GGTGTCCGGTGGCGAGGAGTCCGCGGCCACGGTGTCCGGTGGCGAGGAGTCCGCGGCCACGGTGTCCGGTGGCGAGGAGTCCGCGGCCACGGTGTCCGGTGGCGAGGAGTCCGCGGCCACGGTGTCGGGCGGCGAGGAGTCCGCGGCCACGGTGTCCGGTGGCCAGGCGTCGTCCTCCACGGGCAGCACCGGCTCGACCGGCTCGAACGGCTCGACCGGCTCCACCGGTGGCTCGTCCACCGGCGGTGACGAGAGCTGCACCGTCACCCTCGACGGTGCCGAGTGCGTCGAGTCCAACAACACCGACACCGACAGCGTCGGCAACAAGCCGGTCGAGCAGGGCAAGGGCAAGGACGAGCTGGCCGAGACCGGTGCGGCCGAGACCACGTTCCTGCTGCTCGGTGCCGCGACGATGATCGCCGGCGGCATCGGCTTCCGCTTCCTGCCGCGTCTGGCGGGCGGCCGCACCGCCGTCTGAGCCACCGGCTCATGGGCAGGGCACCGCGCAGAGCGTGGAAACACCGCTGAGGGCCCGGGGAGAGCTACACCGCTCCCCGGGCCCTCACGCGTCGACGTCGAGTGGGCCGGTGCCCCTCGGAGCCGTACGAGCGCTTCGGGGTGCCCCCAGCCTCCGGGGGGCCGGGGCTCACGGGCGCGGGCCTGGAGCGGGGCCCTACGCCACCTGCTGGGCCAGCAGCGCCACCGCGCACACCAGCACCACGAGCAGGGCGATCAGCAGCGCCGGGTTCAGCCCGCCGAAAGGCCCCTGGTCCTGCTGGCGCAGGCGCTCACGGCTCGCGCGGCAGACGGGGCAGCGGCCCTCGTTCACGGGCGCCGCACAGTTCGCGCACACCAGTCTGTCGTAGGTCATGCGCATTCCTCCTCCCGCGCGGCGGAACCGTCCCCGGCCGCCCTCGGCCGTACTCTCGCGCCCGGCCGGCTGTCCGCCCGCACAACGCTTCGGGGACCGTGACCGTTCCCCCTACCACTGTGCCAGCTCCGGCGACATTCGGCGCGGCTCCCCGGGGAGTGCGGCGGGAGTGCTTCGCGCGCGGGTCCGGCAAGGGTCACGCGCTGTCGCCAAGAGGGCGCGGAGGGCGCCCGCGCGTCCCGTACGACGGCCCCCCGCCGACGTGTTCCGGCTCATGTTCCGGCATAAATCACCCATCCGAAGACGCCGCCTGCGCGGCCGGGGAGCATTCGCGTAGGGTCACGCACACATATTCCCGGCCGACCATGGTGCCTCCGTGATCCGATTCGACAACGTCTCGAAGACCTACCCGAAGCAGAGCCGCCCCGCGCTGCGCGATATCTCCCTGGAGATCGAGAAGGGCGAGTTCGTCTTCCTGGTGGGCTCCTCGGGCTCCGGCAAGTCCACCTTCATGCGCCTCATCCTCCGCGAGGAGCGCGCGAGTCAGGGCACGGTCCATGTGCTCGGCAAGGACCTGTCGCGCCTGTCCAACTGGAAAGTCCCCCAGATGCGCCGTCAACTGGGCAACGTGTTCCAGGACTTCCGCCTCCTCCCCAACAAGACCGTCGCCGAGAACGTGGCCTTCGCGCAGGAGGTCATCGGCAAGCCGCGCGGTGAGATCCGCAAGGCCGTGCCGCAGGTGCTCGACCTCGTGGGACTCGGCGGCAAGGAAGACCGTATGCCCGGCGAGCTCTCCGGTGGTGAGCAGCAGCGCGTCGCCATCGCGCGGGCGTTCGTCAACCGGCCGATGCTGCTGATCGCCGACGAGCCGACCGGCAACCTCGACCCGCAGACCTCCGTGGGCATCATGAAGCTGCTGGACCGGATCAACCGGACCGGCACCACCGTGATCATGGCGACCCACGACCAGAACATCGTCGACCAGATGCGCAAGCGCGTCATCGAGCTGGAACAGGGACGTCTCGTGCGGGACCAGACGCGCGGCGTCTACGGCTACCAGCACTGAGCGGCCACCAGCACTGAGCATCTGAGCATCGAGTACTGAAAGGACGCCATGCGCGCCCAGTTCGTCCTGTCGGAGATCGGCGTCGGCCTCCGGCGCAACCTCACGATGACCTTCGCCGTCGTGGTCTCCGTCGCCCTCTCGCTCGCCCTGTTCGGCGGCGCGCTGCTGCTCCGCGAGCAGGTCAGCACGATGAAGGACTACTGGTACGACAAGGTCAACGTCTCCATCTTCCTGTGCAACAAGAACGACGCCCTGGACATGCCCAAGTGTTCCAACGGCGCCGTGACGGACGCGCAGAAGAAGGAGATCGACGCGGACCTCAAGAAGATGGCGGCCGTCGACACCGTCACCTTCGAGACGGTCGACCAGGCGTACAAGCACTACCAGGACCAGTTCGGGGACACCCCGATGGCGGGCAACATCACGCCCGACCAGATGCAGGAGTCCTTCCGCGTCAAGCTCAAGGACCCGGAGAAGTACAAGGTCGTCGCCACCGCCTTCGCCGGCAGAGCCGGGGTGCAGTCCGTCCAGGACCAGAGATCGATCCTGGACAACCTCTTCGAGTTGATGAACGGCATGAACGTCGCGGCCCTGTTCGTCATGGCGTTGATGCTCGTCATCGCATTGATGCTGATCGTCAACACCGTGCGGGTGTCGGCGTTCAGCCGCAGACGCGAGACCGGCATCATGCGGCTCGTCGGCGCCTCGGGTTTCTACATCCAGATGCCGTTCATCATGGAAGCGGCCTTCGCCGGGCTGATCGGCGGTCTGCTGGCCTGTGTTCTGCTGATAGGCGCCCGCTACTTCCTCATCGACGCCGGCCTCTCCCTGCAGAGCAAGCTGAACCTGATCGACTTCATCGGCTGGGACGCGGTCATCACCAAACTGCCGCTGGTCCTCGCGATCGGGCTGCTGATGCCCGCGGTCGCGGCACTCTTCGCGCTCCGCAAGTACCTCAAGGTGTGACAAGCGCCCCCTGTGCCGCACGGTGAAGCGTCCGTGCGGCACAGGGGGTTTGTCCTGGGCCGTGTCCGCCCCTTCCCGTCGGGCGGTCGGCGCCCGGCACGGTACCTGGGCCGTGTCTGACCGTGCCCGTCGGGCGGTCGGCGCCCGGCACGGCACCTCGCGGCGTTGTCGTACCGCCCGTGTACATCCAGTACACGGGCGGTCCTTCGCCTTGCGATGCACCGCACCGGACTCCGCCCGCTTCTCCGACGTGCACGGTCAGACACGGCCGGCGGCGTTGTCGGACCGCCCGTGTACATCCAGTACACGGGCGGTCCTTCGTCTTGCGATGCACCGCACCGGACTCCGCCCGCTTCTCCGACGGGAAGGGGCGGACACGGCCTAGACTCGCTGCCATGCAAGGGCCCTTGTACCGGTACGGGCCCCGCGGCCTGCGCCGCGGGGCGGCCTTGACGTTGGTGTTCGCCGGAGTACTCGCCACCGGTGCGGCCACCGGATCGCTTCCGCGCGACGAGCCGGCCAGTGCCGACACGCGGACACGCCCGGCCGCCGCCTCCCTCGTCCCCGTGGACCGCCAGGAGTTGGCGGCAGCCGCCGCCGGGGCCGCCGCGGACGGGAAGTCCGCCGCACAGGCCGCCGAGGAGCTCGTCAGCCGCAGCGGCGACCGCTGGGGCGCGGTCTACGACGAGCGTGAGTACGAGGAGTTCGAGCAGGCGCTCGACGGCTCGTACACCGGCGTGGGTCTCTCGGCCCGCCGCACCGCCGACGGCCGGGTGCGGGTGGCCCGGGTCGAGCCCGGGGGCCCCGCCGACCGTGCGGGGATCCGTGCCGAGGACGTACTCACCACGGTGGACGGCGACCGGACCCAGGGGCGCCCCGTCGCCGAGGTCGTGGCCCAGCTGCGCGGGGACGGTACGCACGAGAAGGCCGGGTCCTCGGTCGTCCTCGGGCTGGAGCGGGGCGGACGCGCCCGGACGGAGTTCCTGCACCGCGCCCGGCTCATGACCGAGCCCGTCACCGTGCGCCGCCTCGGTACCGGCCCCACTCCCACCGTGCTGATCAAGGCGACGGCCTTCACCCGGGGAGCGGGCGGCGAGATCCGCGACGCGGTCCGGTCCGCCCCCGGTGACGCCGGAATCCTGCTGGATCTGCGCGCCAACCGCGGCGGCCTGGTCGGCGAGGCGGTCGTCGCGGCCTCCGCGTTCCTGGACGGTGGGCTGGTCGCCACGTACGACGTGCAGGGGGAGCAGCGCGCCCTGTACGCGGACGGGGGCGGCGACACGACGCGCCCGCTGGTGGTGCTCGTCGACGGTGGCACGATGAGCGCGGCCGAGCTGCTGACGGGCGCGCTCCAGGACCGGGGCCGCGCGGTCACGGTCGGTTCGCCCACCTTCGGCAAGGGTTCGGTGCAGATGCCGAGCGAGCTGCCGGACGGCGCGGTGGCTGAGCTGACCGTCGGGCAGTACCGCACGCCGGGCGGCAAGGGCGTGGAGGGCCGGGGGATCACCCCGGACGTGGTGGTCGGCACGGGGGCCCTGGATCGGGCCGAGACGGTATTGAGTGGCCTCGGGGGTGGGTCGTAGTGCGAAAATGACCGCACTATGGCCAAGGAAAAAGACACCGGGCGCAAGATGATCGCGCAGAACAAGAAGGCGCGGCACGACTACCACATCATCGACACCTACGAGTGCGGGCTCGTGCTCATGGGTACCGAGGTGAAGTCCCTGCGGATGGGCAGGGCCTCGCTGGTGGACGGCTTCGTCCAGATCGACCAGCACGAGGCGTGGCTGCACAACATCCACGTACCCGAGTACGTCCAGGGCACCTGGACCAACCACGCGGCGAAGCGCAAGCGCAAGCTGCTGATGCACCGGGCCGAGATCGACAAGCTGGAGTCGAAGTCCAAGGAGACCGGGCACACCATCGTCCCGCTCGCCCTGTACTTCAAGGACGGCCGGGTCAAGGTCGAGATCGCGCTCGCGAAGGGCAAGAAGGAGTACGACAAGCGCCAGACGCTCCGCGAGAAGCAGGACACCCGTGAGACCAACCGCGCCATCTCGGCGGCCCGCCGCCGGCAGCGCAGCGCGTGAGAGGGCCGCACTCCGGGCCTCCGGCGGGTTCGTGGGGCGCGGTCCCGGGCAGACGGGAAGGGTGACCGGCGGGAATACGCTGGCATCGTCCGGCGTTGGTCACGTACGATGGGCCGTGCACCCCAGCGAGGGTGCGCGTATTGAAAAATCAACATGGGGATGATCGGTTTCGACAGCGGATGTCGAAGCAGGGGAAGCGAGTCGAGGAAGCGACAATGATCTCGTAAACCATATGTCGCAAACAATAATCGCCAATTCCAAGCGCGATTCCTCCGCCTTCGCCCTCGCTGCCTAATTAGCAGCTAGCGAAGACTCTGCGGAGTGTCAGCCCGGGGGTGATCCCGACCCGGATCCTGGCATCACTAAGGGATCTAAACTTCTAAGCCCGGTCACGGGGCCTAGAAGGAAATCAAACAGTGACTGAGCCTGTCGGAGGCTTGTTCGCGTGACCTCCGGGGCCGAGAAAAGCGTAGCGAACTGCACTCGGAGAAGCCCTGGTTCCGCACCGTTGGACGCGGGTTCGATTCCCGCCATCTCCACAACCCCATGTAAACCTCTGCCCCGCGAGTTCGCTCGTGGGGCAGAGGTTTTTCCGCATCCTGTCCCGGTGGGGCAGTTGATGCGTGGATTGGCCGAATCCGTCGTCCCGGCCCATGGGACTCCGTGAAACCTGGAAACGGGCCGCGGCCATGATCCATCATTACGGGCATGTTGATCGAACATGAAGGCGTCTCCCCGACCGTGCACCCCTCGGCCTACGTGGCCCCGACGGCGACCCTCTGCGGAGACGTACGCGTGGGGGCAGGCTGCCGGGTGCTGTTCGGCGCGGTGCTCACCGCCGAGGGCGGCCCGGTGGAACTCGGCGAGGAGTGCATCGTGATGGAGAACGCGGTCCTGCGCGGCACCCGGCGCGACCCCCTTCGGCTGGGCCGGCAGGTCCTGGTGGGACCCGGCTCGTATCTGACCGGATGCACGGTCGAGGACGAGGTCTTCCTGGCGACGGGCAGCCGGGTCTTCAACGGGGCCCGCCTCGGCGCACGTACGGAGGTACGAATCAACGGGATCGTGCACCTGCGCACGGTGCTGCCCCCCGACACGACGGTGCCCATCGGCTGGGTGGCCGTCGGCGATCCGGTCCAGGTGCTTCCGCCCCAGGAACACGAGGCGATCTGGGCGGTGCAGAAGGAACTCGACTTCCCCGGCCACGTCTTCGGGCTCCGTCGGCCCGCGGACGGCGAGAGCATCATGCCGGCGGTCTCGGAACGATTCGGCCGCGCCCTCGGCCGCCACCGCGACGACCGTACGGTGTGAGTCCCCTTCGGCCACAGCCACGGGTCGGCCCCCGCTCCAGGATCAGCGGGGGCCGATTCGACGTGCGCCGTCGTGGCGCGGTCAGATCTGTGCGGTTCCGGCCTTCACGCTGTCGGTGAAGGCGGCACCACCCCGACCGGCGAAGTGGACGAGCCGTCGATCAGTTCGGGTTGTCCCCGTGGGTCAGGGTCTCCCAGGCCACGAAGAGGTTGTTGCTGCCGGCTGGGCGGTTCTGCTCGGTCAGGGCCTGCGTGTTGGTCATCGCGATGCCGAGCCTGTTGTGCAGGGCGTTGTAGCCGACCTCGGTGACGGGGCCGAGGCCCAGGTTCAGGGACCCGCCGCAGAGCCAGCTCGGGACGGCCTGGCCGCGCTGGTACGTGGACTGGAAGCCGAGGGCCTGGCGCAGCCGCTCGCCGACGTCCGTGCCGTAGAGGTCCTGGCCCTGGATGCGGCTGGTCTCCGCGATGTGGGAGATGGCCGAGATGCCGTATCCGGTGTGGGTGAAGTCGCGGCAGGTCTCCTGGGTGAGCCCGGTGACGAAGGTGGACTGGCCCTGCCAGTAGCTGACGATCTTCGCGGTGGTGTCGAGGTTCTGGCTCGGCACGGTCTTGGGCACCGCGCCGTCCGAGGCGAGGTAGACGTACGCCGCGGTGCGGGTGCGGAACTTCGCGATCGCCTTGTCGTAGGAGGTCTTGTCCTCCAGGAAGACGGAGATGCCGACGGCGGCCTCCATCATCGACAGTTCCCAGTTGCCGTTGGAGTTGGAGCCGTTGATGACCTGCGGCAGGTAGACGTTCCGCAACATGGTGGAGAACCGCGCGGAGTTGGACCAGGTGCCGGTGTACGTGTACTTGATGATCTCCGCGGCCTTGGGCCACGAGGAGCCCGCCCAGCCGGTCTGCAACGGGGCGTTGCTGTTGGTGTGGCTCGTGATCGTCGCGGACCAGGCGTCCATCAGCTCGATGGACTTCTTCGCGTACCGCTCGTCGCGGGTGATGTACCAGGCGAGGGCGTCGGTGTACGCGGCGATGGCGTCCTCGCGCTCGTCCGTACAGCCGTTGTTCGGGTTGGAGTAGGAGCCGCACTCGACGGTCGCGCGGGGCTTGGCGGTGCGGCTCAGACTCGCGTAACCGCTCGCCATCATCTGGTCGTACGCGCCCTTCCAGGGCTGCGCACCCGCGTTGACCTTGGTGCGGGCGAAGTCCAGCTGCCCCTGGGAGACCGTGACTCCGGGGTGGGTGAAGGTGGCGGGAGCGGCCTCGGCGCTCGGGGCGGCCGGTCCGGAGAGGAAGCCGACGACGAGTGCGGCGGTCGCGGCGGCCACGGTGAGGAGGAGGGCGGGGCGTCTGCGACCGCGACGCGTCGCGGAGGTGCCCGACGGTGTGGGGGTGACTGGCATGTGGGGGCCATCCGTTCTCGTATGTGAACGATGCGCTGGGGGTTGAACACGCCTGCTGGCCGGTGACCATAGGTACAGACCAGGAAGCCGTCAAGGCTGCGCGTCAGATCCCCAGCTCAACTGTGGTTCATGTACGTGAACTTGTGCATCCCGTGCGGGTCAGCGGGTGGTGAGGGCGCCCCGCCCCGCCCGCCCCGTGCCGAGGGCCGAGACCACGAGCGCGAGTCCGGCGGCGCAGGCGGGCGCGGCGTACCCGGGGATGGTGCCGCCGTGTTCCACCAGCCAGCCGCCGGTGGCGGAGCCCGCGGCGACACCGCCGAGCAGTGCGGTCACCGCGAGCGTCATGCTCTCGTTCAACTGTGCTGCCGGGGTGAGGCGTTGGACCAGTGTCATACCGGTCACCATGGTCGGCGCGGTCGCCGCACCCGCCGCCAGCAGGCACAGCCCGAGGACGAGGAGCGAGCCGGTGGTGGCCACCGCCAGCAGCGGCAGACACATCAGCGCGGTCATCGCGGCGAGGCAGAGCACCAGTCGGCCGGGGAGGTCACGGGCCGGGCGCAGCGCTCCGTAGAGCAGGCCGGCCACGCAGGAGCCGGTGGCCTGGAGGGCGAGTACGGCGCCCCCGGCGTGCGCGATCGAGACGACCTCCATCGTGCCGAAGACCGCTCCCGTCGCCAGGAAGACCGCGAGCAGCGCGGGCATGCCCGGGGAGCGGAACGGGGAGCGCGCCCGGACCGTACGGGGGGCGACCGGCGGTTCCGTGGAGCGCTGGGCGGTGAAGATCAGGATGCCGGTCATCATCAGCACCGCCCCGGTGACCGTGCCCGCTTCCGGGAAGAGCGTGCCGCAGAGGGTGGCGGCGAGGACCGGGCCGAGCATGAAGCAGAGCTCGTCGGCGGCCTGTTCGAAGGAGTTGGCGGTGTGCAGGGCGGCCGGGTCGTTCCGGAGCAGATGCGACCAGCGGGCCCGGGACATCCCCCCGGTGTTGGGGGCGGTGGCCGTGGCGGAGTACGCGACGAAGAGGGTCCAGGTGGGGGCGTCGAGGCGGACGCAGAGCGCGAGGGTGAGGGCGCCGGCCGCGGCGAGAGCGGTCGCGGGCACCGCGATCCGCGCCTGTCCGTACCGGTCGACGAGCCGGGCCGTCAGCGGCGCCACCACGGCCGTCGCCACCAGGCCGGTCGCGGTCACCGCTCCCGCCAGGGCGTACGAGCCCCGCGATCCGGCGATCATCAGCACCGCGCTGACGCTGAACATCCCCATCGGCAGCCGGGCGAGCAGGTTCCCCGCCGTGAAGGCGCGGGCGCCCGGGGTGCGGAGCAGTCGCAGATACGCGTTGCGGGGCGCGGGCGGCCCGGATATGGGGGACGCGGCGGGGACGGGGGCAGGGGAGAGGGAAGGGGAGTGGGGAGTGGAGGGGGCGGGTGAGGCGGGGGCAGCATTCGGCACCCTGACAGCCTCGGCCGCCCACCGCCGTCCGGTCCAACACCGGCCCGCGCCCGATTCACGCACTTGTGTTGTAGATTCCCCCGGTGACCGTCCCCGACCTCGATCCCCGGCTGCTGCGCGCCTTCCTCGCCGTCGCCGAGGACCTGCACTTCACCCGGGCCGCCGCCCGCCTCTACGTGGCCCAGCAGGCGCTGAGCCGGGACATCCGCAGGCTGGAGCGGCTGCTCGGCGCCGCACTGTTCGTCCGTACCACCCGGCAGGTGGTGTTGACCCCGGACGGCGAACGGCTCGTCCCGCACGCCCGACGGGTGCTCGACGCGCATGCCGCGCTGGGCGCCGCCTTCGCCGACCAGGCGGCCCGGCCGCTCCTGGTGGACCTGAACACGGACGGGATGACGGCCGCCCGGGTCCTGGACCGGGCACGCGAACTCGCCCCGGAATGCGAGCTGATGGCGCGCTTCGAGTCCGGCCTCACCTGGGCCGCCGGGGAGATCCTCGCCGGACGGCTCGACGTCTCGTTCGGCCGGGCCGGTGGCCTCGATCCCGCGGTGCGCGCCGGGCTCCACGTGCAGCCGGTGCGCTACGAGCCGATGGCCGTCCTGCTGCCGTCCGCTCATCCTCTCGCGTCACGCGAGGTCGTCGCCCCCGCCGATCTGGCCGGGGAAACCGTCTACGCCGGGGCGGGCAATGCGCGCACCCTGGAGTGGACCGACCTCGCCGCACTCCTTTTCGAAGAGTGGGGCATCCATCTGGCACCGCCCACTCCGCTTGCCGTAGGGGTGGCTGAATTTCAACGAATCATGGCGAAGACGGGACACCCGGTGCTCGCTGTTGTCGGTTTTCCTCCGCTTCCGGGCACCGTGCTCCGCCCTCTCGTGCGCCCCGTCCCGCTCTCGCCGCTGCTGCTGGTCCACCGGAAGGGGATGCGGCACCCCGGTCTGGAGGCTCTCCGTACAGCAGTCGTTCAACTTCAGGCGTCAGAAGGGTGGATGGTACGTCCACCCGGTTCCTGGCTGCCCGAAACGGATGCCGCGGCGATGGTGTCCCAGGGGTGAAGAACAACCCGATCCGGGGACATTGGCGTCAGCATCGTGCGCTACATTCATCAGTCCGGGCACAAGGTGAACGTGGTGCGCGGACGGGGTGGGGACCCAGTCCGACGGCATGAAACCAGTCATTCATGTGTGCCGGAAACATTGAGTGGGGGATGTGCGAACACCTGTGGAAAATTGGCGAGAAGGCACCCGGACCGGGCACAGCCATGAGCCGCACGACGTGACGATCCAGCTGGACGGGCTGGGGCGTCAACTCTCCGAGCTCAAGACCGAACCCGGTACGCCGGAGGCTTCGGACGGCCCCGTCTTCGTGGACGAGAGCGGACGCCGGAGCAAGAACTTCCGAAGGGCCGGCTGGTTGGTGGCCCTGGGCTGTGCCGTCTTCGCCGCCGTCCTCGTCCTCTCCCTCCTCGGCGGCAGCTCGGCGGCGCCCTGGCTGCCGCTCACCAGCCAGGAGCAGAAGAAGAACGACGAGGACAAGGGCGTGGACACGCCCGCCGCGGACCCGTCCGGCTCGGCCGGTGTCGTCGACGTCACCGACCCGGACGCGGCCACCGGCGCGACGCCCGGCGCCGGAGCCACGGGCGCGGCTTCCCCGGGCGCCACCGGCTCGTCGGTGAGTGCCTCCACCGGCGCGTCCGCCTCGGACCCCGCCGCGAGCCCCTCCACGAGCAAGCCCGCCGGATCGTCCGCGACCACCGGCGGCGGATCGAGCCCCAAGCCTTCCGCGTCGGCCTCGGTGACGAAGTCGGCCGACACCCCGACCACGGACCCCGGCGAGCCCACTTCGCCCGCGGAGACGACGAACCCGACCACCGAGCCGCCGGTCGTATCACCAGAAAGCAGCACCCCGTAAATGACTCAGCCCGCACCGCTGGTCAGGAACCGCCGCAAGGCCAAGGCCAGACGTAGATTGCCGCTGCGCTATCTCCTGCCGTTCCTGCTTCTGGTGGCCCTGCTCGCCATGCTCGTGCTGCGCGGTTACGTGAACAGCGAGATCGCCGCCGACCACCGCGTCCGCAACCCCGTCGGCACCGACCAGGTACCCGAGCACATCCTCGACGGCGGTCCCGTCATCGACGCCCGGTCGAAGACCGAGCCCGCCACCTCGGTGCGCATTCCCGACCACCACATCGTGCTGACCTTCGACGACGGCCCGGACCCGGAGTGGACGCCCCGGGTGCTGGACAAGCTGAAGGAGTACCACGCCCACGGCGTGTTCTTCGTCACAGGCACCATGGCCTCCCGGTACCCGGAGCTCGTCCGGCGCATGGTGGACGAGGGCCACGAGGTCGGGCTGCACACCTTCAACCACCCCGACCTCTCCTACCAGTCCACCAGCCGGATCGACTGGGAGCTCTCCGAGAACCAGCTCGCCCTCGCGGGCGCCGCCGGTGTGCACAGTTCCCTCTTCCGGCCGCCGTACTCCTCGTTCGCCGACGCGATGGACGACAAGTCCTGGCCCGTCACCCAGTACATCGGCAGCCGCGGCTACCTCACCGTCGTCAACGACACCGACAGCGAGGACTGGAAGCGCCCCGGCGTCCGGACGATCATCAGGAACGCCACGCCCAAGCACGGCAAGGGCGCGATCATCCTGATGCACGACTCCGGCGGCGACCGCTCCCAGACGCTGGCCGCACTCGACCGCTTCCTGCCCTCCATGCAGGAGAAGGGGTACGAGTTCACCAACCTGACCACCGCGCTCGGCTCCCCGAGCGCGCTCACCCCGGTCAGCGGCGCCGCGCTCTGGAAGGGCAAGACCTTCGTCACCGCGGTGGGCTTCTCCGAGGACGTCACCGGTGTCCTGGTGGCCCTCCTCTCCGTGGTCGGGGTCCTCGTCATCGGCCGCTTCGGCCTGATGCTGCTGCTCTCCTTCGTGCACGCCCGCAGGGTCCGCCGCAGGAACTTCCGCTGGGGCGACGCCCCCGTCACCGGCCGGGTGTCGGTGCTGGTGCCCGCGTACAACGAACGCAAGTGCATCGAGGCGACCGTCCGTTCCCTCATGGCCAGCGACCACCCGATCGAGATCATCGTCATCGACGACGGGTCGACGGACGGCACCGCCGACCTCGTCGAGGACATGCGGCTGCCCAATGTCCGCGTGGTGCGCCAGCAGAACGCGGGCAAGCCCGCCGCGCTCAACAACGGCATCGCGCACGCCCGTTACGACATCGTCGTGATGATGGACGGCGACACCGTCTTCGAGCCGTCCACCGTCCGCGAACTCGTCCAGCCCTTCGCCGACCCCAAGGTCGGCGCGGTGGCGGGCAACGCCAAGGTCGGCAACCGCGACTCGCTGATCGGCGCCTGGCAGCACATCGAGTACGTGATGGGCTTCAACCTGGACCGCCGGATGTACGACGTCCTGCGCTGCATGCCCACCATCCCCGGCGCGGTCGGAGCCTTCCGCCGCACCGCGCTGGACCGGGTGGGCGGCATGAGCGAGGACACCCTCGCCGAGGACACCGACATCACGATGGCCCTCCACCGCGACGGCTGGGACGTCGTCTACGCGGAGAACGCCCGCGCCTGGACCGAGGCACCGGAGTCCGTGCAGCAGCTGTGGTCCCAGCGCTACCGCTGGTCCTACGGCACCATGCAGGCCATCTGGAAGCACCGCGGCGCCGTTTTCGACCGGGGCCACTCCGGCCGGTTCGGCCGCGTCGGCCTGCCGTTCGTCTCCCTCTTCATGGTGGTCGCCCCGCTGCTCGCCCCGCTCATCGACGTGTTCCTGGTGTACGGGCTGATCTTCGGCCCCACCGGCAAGACCGTCGCCGCGTGGTTCGGCGTGCTGCTGGTCCAGGTCATCTGCGCCGCCTATGCGTTCCGGCTCGACAAGGAACGCATGACCCACCTGATCTCCCTGCCGCTCCAACAGATCATGTACCGGCAACTCATGTACGTCGTGCTGCTCCAGTCCTGGATCACCGCCCTCACCGGCGGTCGGCTCCGCTGGCAGAAACTGCGCCGCACCGGCGTCCTGGACGCCCCCGGCGCGGCACCGGGAGCACGCGCCGCCGCGGGTGCCGACCACCGGAGGCCCGTCGGATGAGCTGGAACGAACCCACCCCGAGCGGCGAGGACACCGCGCGACTGCGCGTACCCGCGCCCGCGGCGCACCGCCGCGCCCCCGGGGCCCGTCAGGCGCCCGGAGCCCCCGCGCCGTCACTGCCGTACCCCACCGGGCCCGGCAGCTACCTCGGCGACGGCACCGTCACCGGCTCCGGGGTCCAGGCCCCCGCCCCGCACCACGGGCGGCACGCCGGCGGCCCCGCCGTACCGGAGGCGCCCGAGCCGGCGGACGCCGCCCCGGCGGCCCCGAAGCGGCCCGTCCGCGACCGCTACCTGGACGTGCTGCGTTCCGTCGCCCTGGTCCGCGTGGTGATCTACCACCTCTTCGGCTGGGCCTGGCTGACCGTCCTCTTCCCGTCCATGGGCGTGATGTTCACGCTGGCCGGGTCGCTGATGGCCCGCTCGCTGGCCCGCCCCGCCTGGAGCGTCATCCGCAGCCGGGTGCGGCGCCTGCTGCCCCCGATGTGGCTGTTCTCCGCCGTCGCGCTGCCGATGATGTTCTGGCTCGGCTGGAAGCCCGTGAAGGAGGAGGGGCTCTGGTGGTTCGTCCGCCTGGCGAGCTACGTCCTGCCGGTCGGCTCCCCGCCGTACCCCGAGGAGAGCGGCTCCGAGGGCGGCTGGCTCGAACTCACCTGGGCCGACCAGGCGGCCGGCCCGCTCTGGTACATCCGCGCCTACCTGTGGTTCGTGATCGCGTCCCCGCTGCTGCTGAAGGCGTTCCGCAAGCTGCCCTGGGTGACGATGCTGGCGCCGATCGGCCTCACCGCGATCTTCGGCACCGGGCTGGTCACCATCCCGGGCGCGACCGGTGAAGGCGTCGTGGACTTCACGGTGTTCGCCTCCTGCTGGATTCTCGGCTTCGCCCACCACGACGGCCTGCTGAAGCAGGTCCCGCGCTATCTCGCCGTCTCCTCGGCCGCGATCATCATGGGCTTCGGCATCTGGTGGGCCTCCGGACACCTCACCGAAGAGGGCTGGAACCTCGACGAGATCCCGCTCGCCCAGGCCACCTGGTCCTTCGGGTTCTGCCTGATCCTGCTCCAGTACGCCCCGTCCTGGGAGAAGCTGCCCGGCCGCCTCGCCCCGTACGACGGGCTCGTCACGCTCGCCAACAACCGTGCCGTGACGATCTACATATGGCACAACCTGCTGCTCATGGCGACCGTGCCGTTGATAGACCAGATGTGGCGGATCGGCTGGGTCGACGAGCACCTCGGCCCGTACGCGGACGGCCTCTACACCGGGCTGAGCCTGATCCTGATCTGGCCGCTGATAGGGCTCGCGATCCTGGCCTTCGGCTGGGTGGAGGACGTCGCGGCGAAACGCAGGCCACGGCTCTGGCCGTCCGGCAAGCCCGCCAGGCCGACGCCCGTACCCGCGTCCGCCGGCGGCGGCCACCGGCACTGACGGCCACCGGCGCTCCGTACCCGGAGCGCTCCCGCACGTGACGTCGTTCTCACCGGGCCGCACCCGGCCCGGTGAGAGCAAGGTTGCGCACCGGTCACCTCGGGGCACGGCACGGTAACCCGCCTTCCCTAGCGTCGGAGACAACACCCCGACCCCCCGTGGAGGCGCGTGATGGCTGGCCGTTGGATCGAGCACTGGGACCCGGAGGACGAGACCTTCTGGCAGGAGAAGGGCCGCCCGGTGGCCCGCCGGAACCTCTGGTTCTCCGTCCTCTCCGAGCACATCGGGTTCTCCGTCTGGTCCCTCTGGTCCGTGATGGTCCTCTTCATGGGCCCGGAGTACGGGATCGACCCTGCGGGCAAGTTCTTCCTGATCTCCACCGCCACGCTGGTCGGAGCGCTCGTCCGCGTCCCGTACACCTTCGCCGTGGCCCGGTTCGGGGGCCGCAACTGGACGGTGTTCAGCGCCCTTTCGCTGCTGGTGCCGACCGCCGTCGCGTTCGCGGTGATGGAACCCGGCACCTCGTACGGCACCTTCGTGGCCGTCGCGGCCCTCGCCGGCATCGGCGGCGGCAACTTCGCCTCCTCCATGACCAACATCAACGCCTTCTTCCCGCTGCGCGAGAAGGGCTGGGCGCTCGGCCTCAACGCGGGCGGCGGCAACATCGGCGTCCCCGTCGTGCAGCTCATCGGCCTGCTGGTCATCGGCACCGCCGGCGCCACCCACCCCCGGATCGTCCTCGGCGTGTACGTCCCGCTCATCGTCCTCGCCGCGCTCTGCGCCGCCCGGTACATGGACAACCTCACGCCCGTACGCAACGACACCGGGGCCGCCAAGCAGGCGGTGCGCGAGGCCCACACCTGGATCATGGCCGTCCTCTACGTCGGCACCTTCGGCTCCTTCATCGGCTTCAGCTTCGCCTTCGGCCTGGTCCTCCAGACACAGTTCGGCCGCACCCCGCTCCAGGCCGCCTCGCTCACCTTCATCGGCCCGCTGCTCGGCTCGCTGATCCGCCCCCTCGGCGGCCGGCTCGCCGACCGCCACGGCGGCGCCCGCATCACCCTGTGGAACTTCGCGGCCATGGCGGCGGCCACCGGAGTCGTCGTGTACGCCTCCGACGCCGAGTCGCTGCCGGTCTTCCTCGTCGGCTTCATCGCCCTGTTCGTCCTGTCCGGCCTCGGCAACGGCTCGACGTTCAAGATGATCCCCGGCATCTTCCACGCCAAGGCCGTCAGCCGCGGCCTGCGCGGCGACGCCGCTGCGGCCGAGGGACGGCGGCTCTCCGGGGCGGCCATGGGCCTCATCGGCGCGGTGGGCGCCATCGGCGGCCTCGCCATCAACCTGGCGTTCCGGCAGTCCTTCCAGACCTCCGGCACCGGAACGGCCGCCTTCTGGTCCTTCCTCGCCTTCTACGCGGTGTGCTCGGCCCTCACCTGGGCGGTATACCTTCGCCGTCCGGTGACCGCGCCCGCCCAGGCACCGCTCGGCTTCGCGGAGGTCTGAGCGCGCCCGACGGGCCGCCGACGGCCCCGCGGGGCGGACACCAGGCGTCGAAGGACGTAACGGGCGGGAAATACGGGGGAACCGAGCCTGTCACGCGGGGTTGGCAGTCTCGGTCCACCGCACAGCGGCAGCGACCGCGGGAACGAGAGCCGGGTAGATCACGCCATGCAGGAAGACGAAGCCACACACGGCCCCCTCGCGGGCTTCACGGTCGGAGTGACCGCGGCACGGCGGGCCACGGAGCTCGGCACGCTGCTCCAGCGCCGCGGAGCCCAGGTCGTCCAAGCCCCCGCCCTGCGGATCGTGCAGCTCGCGGACGACAGGGAACTGCTCGCCGCCACCGAGGAACTGATCGCCCAGGCCCCCGACGTCGTGATCGCCACCACCGCCATCGGCTTCCGGGGCTGGGTCGAGGCGGCGGACGGCTGGGGCATCGGCGAACAGCTGCTGGACCGGCTGCGCGGCGTCGAACTCCTGGCGCGCGGACCCAAGGTGAAGGGCGCCATCCGGGCGGCCGGACTCACCGAATCCTGGTCGGCCGCCTCCGAGTCCATGGCCGAGGTGCTGGAAAAGCTCCTCGACGAGGGCGTGGAAGGCCGCCGCGTCGCCCTCCAGCTGCACGGCGAACCGCTCCCCGGGTTCGCCGAGAGCCTGCGGGCCGCCGGCGCCGAGGTCATCGACCTGCCCGTCTACCGCTGGATGCCGCCGCAGGACATCGCCCCGCTCGACCGGATGCTCGACCTCACCGCCGCCCGCGGCCTCGACGCGATCACCTTCACCAGCGCACCCGCCGCCGCCTCCTTCCTCGACCGCGCCCAGACCCGCGGCATGGCCCCCGAGGTGCTCGGCGCCCTCCACGACGACCTGCTGGTCGCCTGCGTCGGCCCGGTCACCGCGCTGCCGCTCCAGGCCCGCGGCATCGAGACCGTCCAGCCCGAACGCTTCCGCCTCGGCCCGCTCGTCCAGCTCCTCTGCGCCCAGCTCCCCACCCGCTCCCGCACCCTGCCGGTCGCCGGCCACCAGATCACCGTGCGCGGCCACGCGGCACTCGTCGACGGGGCGCTGCGCCCGGTGCCCCCCGCCGGGATGGCCCTGCTGCACGCGCTGACCCGCCGCCCCGGCTGGGTGGTCTCCCGCGCCGACCTGCTGCGGGCGCTGCCCGGCAGCGGCTCCGACGAGCACGCCGTGGAGACCGCGATGGCCCGGCTGCGCTCCGCCCTCGGCTCGCCCCGCCTGATCCAGACGGTGGTCAAACGCGGCTACCGGCTGGCCCTGGACCCGGTGGCGGACACCAAGTACGGCGACTGAACCCGGGCCTCGCCCGGTACGGGCGCCCGGAGCGCCCGCGGACCCCGGAGCGCGCCCGCGGACCCCGGAGCGCGCACGAGGGCCGGGGCGCGTACGAGGGCCGGGGCGCCCGGAGCGCGTCCGAGGGCCGGAGGTAGCGTGCCGGGATGACCGACGCCCCGTACCCGCTCTCCGCCGGCAGATACCTGCGCCCCGCCGCCGCCTCGGACGCCCCCGCGCTCGCCGACGCGCTGCTGCGCAGCCGTACGTACATGGCCCCCTTCGAGCCGGTGCGCCCCGACTCCTTCTACACCCCCGAGGGCCAGGCCGAACGCCTCGCCGGCCACCTCGCCGCCGGAGGGTACGCCTGGGTCGCCGTCGACGAGGAGGACCGGGCGGTCGGCTCCTTCACCCTCTCCGGGGTGGCCCTCGGCGCCTTCCGCAGCGCGGTCTTCGGCTACTGGGTCGCCGTCGATCAGGCCGGCCGGGGCATCGCCACCGCGGCGGTCCGCCGGATCTGCGAGCTGGCCGCCGACGACCTCGGGCTGCACCGGGTCGAGGCCGGCATCCTGCTGTACAACACCGCCTCGCGGCGGGTGCTCGAAAAGTGCGGCTTCGAGGAGTTCGGTCTGGCTCCCAAGTTCCTCTACATCGACGGGGAATGGCGCGACCACCGGCTCTTCCAGCGCATCCTGAACGACGAGCCCCCGAAGCTCTGACGGAAGCCGGGGGCCGTGTTTCGGAAGCGGCGCCGTCCGCCCGGAGGCCGGGCAGGCGGGATCTTCGAAACACGCCCCCGCGTCCGACCGGGTCCCGGTACACGATCGGGGCGCCCCGCCTGATGCGCACGGGCCCCCCGTCGCGTACGGTTGACGGCTGCCCAACGCACGTCAGAAAGGGGCCTCGGTGGCCGCGCAGGATGCCGCTGTCGATTCTCTGCGGGACCGCGAGATCGGTGTCGAACAGGATCATCTGGACCGGGTCTACGACCGCCTCGAAGAGAAGATCGACGAGGCTCAATTCCTCATGCACGACGCCGTCAAGCGAGGCCAGGTCGGTACCCCCGGCGCCCTCGCCGAACGGGACGCCCAGGTGTTCCGGGCGGGCATTCACCTCAACCGGCTGCACAACGAGTTCGAGGACTTCCTCTTCGGCCGCGTCGACCTGCTCCTCGGCAAGGACGGCGAGCGCGGACCCGACGGCGCCTTCACCTCGGTCGAGCCCGCCGACGAGGCCGTACGCCCCGACGACACGGCGGACATCGCCGAGACGCTGCACATCGGCCGGATCGGCGTACTGGCGGCCGACTACTCGCCGCTGGTGATCGACTGGCGTGCCCCGGCCGCCGCGCCGTTCTACCGCTCCACCCCCAAGGAACCCGGGCGCGTGGTGCGCCGCCGCGTCATCCGCTCCCGGGGCCGCCGCGTCCTCGGCGTCGAGGACGACCTCATGCGCCCCGAGCTGACGGCGTACCTGGACGGCGAGAAGCTGCCCGTCATCGGCGACGGCGCCCTGATGGCCGCGCTGGGCCAGGCCCGCAGCCACACCATGCGGGACATCGTCTCGTCCATCCAGGCCGAGCAGGACCTCGTCATCCGCGCCCCCGCCGCCTCCGTCACCGAGGTCACCGGCGGCCCCGGCACCGGCAAGACCGCCGTGGCCCTGCACCGCGCCGCCTACCTCCTCTACCAGGACCGGCGGCGGTACGCGGGCGGCATCCTGATCGTCTCGCCGACCCCGCTGCTCGTCGCCTACACCGAGGGCGTGCTGCCCTCCCTCGGCGAGGAGGGCCAGGTCGCCATCCGCGCGGTCGGCTCCCTCTCCGACGAGGCGGCCGGCGTCGAGGGCGCCACCACCTACGACGAGCCCGCCGTGGCCCGCATCAAGGGCTCCTCCCGGATGCTCCAGGTCCTGCGCAAGGCATCCCGGGGCGCCCTGGACCAGCCCGCCCCGCGCACCGCGCCCGCGTCGGCGCCCCGCGAGGACGGCCAGCTCTCCTTCGGCGAGTCGGAGCCCGCGGCCGGCGCCGCACCCGGCGGCGCGAGATCCGCGACCCCGACCCGGCTGCGCGTCGTCGCCTTCGGCGCCCGCGTCGAGCTGGAGGCCGACGAGCTCCAGCGCATCCGCCACAACGCGCTGGGCGGCTCCGCCCCCGTCAACCTGCTGCGCCCGCGCGCCCGCAAATTGCTGCTCGACGCGCTCTGGAGCAAGTCGTCCGGCCGGGGCCGCTACACCGACCCCGAGCTGGCCGCCGAACTCCGCTCCTCCTTCGACGACGACGTCTCCACCGAGACCCCGTTCCTCGAATTCCTGGACGCCTGGTGGCCGGAGCTGACCCCGCGCGGGGTGCTCGCCGCGATGGCGGACGAGAAGCGGCTGGCCCGCTGGTCCCGCCGCGTCCTCAACCAGGGCGAGGTGCGCCGCCTCTCGCGCTCCCTCAAGCGCCTGGGCGCGGACGGCAAGGGCCCCCTCTCCGTGCACGACGTGGCGCTCCTGGACGAGCTCCAGGCCCTGCTCGGCGCACCGGCGCGGCCGCGCAAGAAGCGCGACCTGGACCCGCTCGACCAGCTCTCCGGGCTCGAGGAGCTGATGCCGCAGCGCGAGGAGACCCGCCGCGAGCGGGCCGAACGCCTGGCGGAGGAGCGCACCGAGTACGCGCACGTCATCGTCGACGAGGCGCAGGACCTGACGCCCATGCAGTGGCGGATGGTCGGGCGCCGGGGCCGGCACGCCACCTGGACCATCGTCGGTGACCCGGCGCAGTCCTCCTGGTCGGACCCGGACGAGGCCGCCGCCGCGCGTGACGAGGCGCTCGGCAACCGTCCCCGCCGCCGCTTCACGCTCACCGTGAACTACCGCAACCCGGCGGAGATCGCCGAGCTGGCGGCGAAGGTGCTGGCGCTCGCCATGCCCGGCATGGAGTCGCCGTCCGCCGTCCGTTCCACGGGCATCGAGCCGCGTTTCGCGACCGTGGGCGACCAGGAGCTCGCCGACCGCGTCCGCGAGGAGGCGCGCCGGCTGCTCGGCCAGGTCGACGGCACCGTCGGCGTGGTCGTGGCGATGAACCGTCGCGTCCAGGCCCGCGCGTGGCTGTCCGAGCTGGGGGAGCGCGTGGTGGCGCTCGGCAGCCTGGAGGCCAAGGGGCTCGAGTACGACGCCACGGTGGTGGTCTCCCCGGCGGAGATCGCCGACGAGTCCCCCGCCGGACTGCGCGTCCTGTACGTGGCCCTCACCCGGGCGACGCAGCAGCTGACGGTGATCTCGGCCGCCGCCGACCTGCCCGACGGGGACGGGGTGCCGGACCTGCTGCGCGACTGACGGGCCGCTCGCCGCAAGGGTTTTCCGCCCTGCGGCGGCCCGGTGACCGGGCCGCCGCAGGGGCCCGTACGGCCCCGGGAGCACCCGCCGGGACGTGAACGGCGAGAGTCAACCCGCTGCGGGGGAATCACTTCTCACGGGTGTTTGTTAGCCTGGTGTCGGCACCGGCTCGATCCAAGCCCCCGGGCCCAACCTTCGTCGCTACGAGCGACCTCTTGCCGCGAGGCGAGCATGGCGGGTCGGTGCCGCTCACGTCATGGACAGGCCCGCGTCACCTCACGGTGGTGCGGGCCTGTTCTGCTTGACGGGCACGGTCCCGCACCCCGCCGCACTGTCTCTCGCATCTCGGAAGTGATCTTTCGTACTGCGGCAGTGGTTACCGGCTACTCGCCAGTAGGTGCGACGATCGTGGACGCGTGCGGGGCCGGCCCCGCCGTCTAAGCAATGAAGCTCAGGAAGTTAAGGACACGGCCATGGCAACGGCGCCCAGCGTCTCGTACTCGATGACGGTCCGGCTGGAGGTGCCCGCGAGCGGCACCGCGGTCTCCCAGCTCACCACGGCCGTGGAGTCCTCCGGCGGCTCGGTGACCGGCCTCGACGTGACCGCCTCCGGCCACGAGAAGCTGCGGATCGACGTCACGATCGCGGCGTCCTCCACCGCGCACGCCGAGGAGATCGTGGAGGGCCTGCGCGCCATCGACGGCGTCCTGCTCGGCAAGGTCTCGGACCGCACCTTCCTGATGCACCTCGGCGGCAAGATCGAGATGGCGTCCAAGCACCCCATCCGCAACCGTGACGACCTCTCGATGATCTACACCCCCGGTGTGGCCCGCGTCTGCATGGCGATCGCCGAGAACCCCGAGGACGCGCGCCGCCTCACCATCAAGCGCAACTCCGTCGCGGTCGTCACCGACGGCTCCGCCGTCCTCGGCCTCGGCAACATCGGCCCGATGGCCGCGCTCCCGGTCATGGAGGGCAAGGCCGCCCTCTTCAAGCGTTTCGCCGGCATCGACGCCTGGCCGATCTGCCTGGACACCCAGGACTCCGACGCCATCGTCGAGATCGTCAAGGCCATCGCCCCCGGCTTCGCGGGCATCAACCTGGAGGACATCTCCGCGCCGCGCTGCTTCGAGATCGAGGCCCGGCTGCGCGAGGCCCTCGACATCCCCGTCTTCCACGACGACCAGCACGGCACCGCCATCGTCGTGCTCGCCTCCCTCACCAACGCGCTGCGCGTGGTCGGCAAGGCCATCGGCGACGTACGGGTCGTCATGTCCGGCGCCGGAGCCGCCGGTACGGCCATCCTGAAGCTCCTCATCGCCGCGGGCGTCAAGCACGCGGTCGTCGCCGACATCCACGGAGTGGTGCACGCGGGCCGTGAGGACCTGGTCGCCGCCCAGCCCGACTCGCCGTTGCGCTGGATCGCCGACAACACCAACCCGGAAGGCGTCACCGGCACCCTCAAGGAGGCCGTCGTCGGCGCGGACGTCTTCATCGGCGTCTCGGCCCCCAACGTCCTGGACGGCGACGACGTGGCCGCCATGGCGGACGGCGCGATCGTCTTCGCACTGGCCAACCCGGACCCCGAGGTGGACCCGACGATCGCCCGCGAGACGGCTGCGGTCGTCGCGACCGGCCGTTCCGACTTCCCGAACCAGATCAACAACGTGCTGGTCTTCCCGGGCGTCTTCCGCGGCCTGCTCGACGCCCAGTCGCGCACCGTCAACACCGAGATGATGCTCGCCGCCGCCGGTGCCCTCGCCGACGTCGTCGCCGAGGACGAGCTGAACGCGAACTACATCATCCCGTCCGTCTTCAACGACAAGGTGGCCGGTGCCGTCGCCGGTGCCGTGCGCGCCGCCGCCAAGGCGGCCGGGGGCGCCGACGCCGCCCCCGCCGGACAGCTCTGACCCGGAGCTCACCCGTACGACAGAGCGGCCCACGCGCGGCGCCCGGGCCCGGGTTCCGTGCGCGGGCCGCGCTTCTCCCGCGATGCGCCGTACGGCGCGTCGCGGGTCGCCGTGTCCCAAACGCGCCTTTAGGGTGGCGGGCAGCGGGTACACGACCGATCAGCGCTCGGGGCCCGGCATCCGCTGCGCACCGCTCCAGGAAGTCGACGGAACGTGACCATCGACGGACCGTGACGCTTTCCGTGTGACACCGGAGGGTTCCGGATTGGCTTTCCCGCCGCAGGTGGGGGCAGGATGCGTAATCGGGCGCGAGGGTCTGACATCAGACCCGGGTCCGGGGACTGTCAGAGGGCCCTGGCAGCATCGGCTTCGATCTCACGCCTCACAGGCAAGAAGAACACGGGAGTAACAACATGAACCGCAGTGAGCTGGTGGCCGCCCTGGCCGACCGTGCCGAGGTGACCCGCAAGGACGCCGACGCCGTGCTGGCCGCGCTCGCCGAGACCGTCGGTGAGATCGTCGCCAAGGGCGACGAGAAGGTCACCATCCCCGGCTTCCTGACCTTCGAGCGCACCCACCGTGCCGCTCGCACCGCTCGTAACCCGCAGACCGGCGAGCCGATCAACATCCCGGCCGGCTACAGCGTGAAGGTCTCCGCGGGCTCCAAGCTCAAGGAAGCCGCCAAGGGCAAGTAAGTCCACAGGCGCGTCGGAGGGCGGTCACCCGGACCAGGGTGGCCGCCCTCCGGCATATGCCTCCAGCCTGCTCGCGTGAGTGGGCTGAAGCCGCCCAGGCTCGCCCGTACGGGCCTGCGGCCCCCCTGCCGGACCCCGAGGTCGGCCAGGGGCTCCCGTGCGGCACAGCGGCCGTCTGGGGCGTTCCCGGGACCGGGTTGCGTGTACGGCCCACGTGTGTGGGCCCACGTCTTCGGGCCCAGTGCCCGGCGGGCCGCACGGCACACACGCGAGAAGCCCGCCGCCCCGGTCCCGCGCGATGCGGGCCGGGGCGGCGGGCTTCTCGGCCGGACGCGACCGTGGACGCGACCGTGGGGCAGGTCAGACCAGCGCGCCGCCGGGCAGCTCGACCTTGGCGCCGAGCTTTTCGAGCTTCTCCATGAAGTTCTCGTAGCCCCGGTTGATCAGGTCGATGCCGTGGACCCGCGAGGTGCCCTCGGCCGCCAGCGCCGCGATCAGGTACGAGAAGCCGCCGCGCAGGTCGGGGATGACCAGATCCGCGCCCTGGAGCTTCGTCGGGCCGGAGACGACCGCGGAGTGCAGGAAGTTGCGCTGACCGAAGCGGCAGTCGGAACCGCCCAGGCACTCGCGGTACAGCTGGATGTGCGCGCCCATCTGGTTGAGCGCCGAGGTGAAGCCGAGCCGGGACTCGTACACCGTCTCGTGGACGATGGACAGGCCGGTCGCCTGCGTCAGCGCCACCACCAGCGGCTGCTGCCAGTCGGTCTGGAAGCCCGGGTGGACGTCCGTCTCCAGCGCGATGGCGTTGAGCGGGCCGCCCGGGTGCCAGAAACGGATGCCCTCGTCGTCGATCTCGAAGGCGCCGCCGACCCTGCGGAAGGTGTTGAGGAAGGTCATCATCGAACGCTGCTGGGCGCCGCGCACGTAGATGTTGCCCCCGGTCGCCAGCGCCGCCGAAGCCCAGGAAGCCGCCTCCAGGCGGTCCGGGATCGCCCGGTGGGTGTACCCGTCGAGCTTGTCGACACCGGTGATCCGGATGGTCCGGTCGGTGTCCATGGAGATGATCGCGCCCATCTTCTGCAGCACGCAGATGAGGTCCTCGATCTCCGGCTCCACGGCCGCGTTGGAGAGCTCGGTGACGCCCTCGGCGAGCACCGCCGTCAACAGCACCTGCTCGGTGGAGCCCACCGAGGGGTACGGCAGCCGGATCTTCGTGCCGCGCAGCCGCTGCGGGGCCTCCAGGTACTGCCCGTCCGCCCGCTTCTCGATCGTCGCGCCGAAGCGGCGCAGCACGTCGAAGTGGAAGTCGATGGGCCGGCCGCCGATGTCGCAGCCGCCGAGACCGGGGATGAAGGCGTGGCCGAGGCGGTGGAGCAGCGGACCGCAGAAGAGGATCGGGATGCGGGACGAACCCGCGTGCGCGTCGATGTCGGCGACATTGGCGCTCTCGACGTGCGTCGGGTCCAGGACCAGTTCGCCCGGCTCCTCACCCGGGCGCACCGTCACGCCGTGCAGCTGCAGCAGACCCCGGACGACCCGCACGTCACGGATGTCGGGAACGTTGCGCAGCCTGCTGGGACCGCTGCCGAGCAGAGCGGCGACCATGGCCTTGGGCACCAGGTTCTTGGCGCCTCGGACGCGGATTTCGCCCTCCAGCGGGGTGCCGCCGTGGACAAGCAGGACATCGTCTGTGCCGGTCATGAATCTCGCGTTCCGGAGTGGTCGGGCAGGGGGCCGATGAAAAGGGTAATGGCCTCCTACCCTCCGCCCGGCAGGCGATGCGGCGTGTACCGGTGCGAGGAATTCGTCGTGACACGCTCCGCGCGCCGCCCCTCGCGCAGCGTCACCGCTCCGCGGCCTCCGGGGACGTGCGCTCCCCGTGCTCCCGCGCGCCCGAGCCATGGCCCCGGGCGTGGGTGCGCAACGGCCCTTTGGCCCCCGCGCGGGCCCGGGATGCGGGATCATTTCCCCATGACCGAGGTGTCCTCCCTCACAGGCCGGCTTCTGGTGGCCACGCCCGCTCTCGCGGACCCGAACTTCGACCGTGCGGTGGTGCTCCTCCTCGACCACGACGAGGAGGGCTCCCTCGGCGTGATCCTCAACCGCCCCACCCCGGTGGAGGTCGGCGACATCCTCGAACCCTGGGCCGGCCTCTCGGGCGCGCCCGACGTCGTCTTCCAGGGCGGCCCGGTGTCGCTGGACTCCGCGCTCGGGGTGGCCGTCATCCCCGGCGACGAGGGCCCGCTCGGCTGGCGCCGGGTGCACGGCGCGATCGGCCTGGTCGATCTGGAGGCCCCGCCGCAACTCCTCGCGGCGGCCCTCGGCTCGCTGCGGATCTTCGCCGGATACGCGGGCTGGGGCCCCGGCCAGCTGGAGACCGAGCTGGAGGAGGGCGCCTGGTACGTGGTCGATTCGGAGCCCGGCGACGTCGCATCCCCGCAGCCGGAGAAACTCTGGCGCGCGGTCCTGCGGCGCCAGCGCAGCGAACTGGCCATGATCGCCACGTATCCCGACGACCCTTCGCTGAACTGACGGCCGCGCTCTTCAGTACCCTTGGCGCTCATGAGCACTCTTGAGCCCGAGCGCGGGGCAGGTACGGGGACCCTCGTAGAGCCGACACCGCAGGTGTCGAACGGCGACGGCGACCACGAGCGCTACGCCCATTACGTTCAGAAGGACAAGATCATGGCGAGCGCCCTGGAGGGCACGCCCGTGGTCGCCCTGTGCGGGAAGGTCTGGGTACCGGGGCGCGACCCCAAGAAGTACCCGGTCTGTCCGATGTGCAAGGAGATCTACGAGTCCATGGGCGCCGGCGGCGGCAAGGACAAGGGCGGCAACGACAAGAAGTAGCCGCGGGCGGTCCTTTCCCCCCTCGTCGAGGAGCCGGGTTTTCCCCGGCCCCGGGAGCAACGGTCCCCGTGTCCCACCGGACACGGGGACCAGCCGTGCCCGCCGGTCGGTCGCCCGCGCCCGGCCGCCGTGCCCGTTCCCCGCGCCCGTCCTTCTCGCCGTCTCCTGGTCCGGACCATTGGTTCCGTTTCCGGCCGGTGTGATGAAGGATGCGCCCCATGTACACGGACACACTCAGCCCGGCAGGGGCCCAGGAGCCGGCCGGCACGGTCACGGCCCTCGGCCTCGTACCGGCGCCCGCCCGCGCCCGCACCGGCGACGACGCCCCGTTCGTCCTGGACGCGACCACCACCCTGGCCGCCGGACCCGGCACCGGCTCCACCGAGCGCTGGCTGCGGTCCACGCTCGGTGCGGCCTTCGGCCTCCCGCTCGCACCGGGACCGGCCGGCGGGCCGGGCGCGATCGAGCTGCTGACCGACCCCGGCCTGGAGCCCGAGGGCTACCGGCTGACGGCCGGGGCCACCACCGGCGTACGCATCACGGGCGGCGGCCCCGCCGGAGTCTTCCTCGGTGCCCAGACGCTCCGTCAGCTCCTCGGCCCCGGGGCCTTCCGCCGCGCCCCGGTCGCCCCCGACGCCCGGACCGCCGTCCCGGCCGTCGAGATCGAGGACGCCCCGCGCTTCGCCTGGCGCGGCTTCATGCTCGACGTCGCCCGCCACTTCACGCCCAAGGACGACGTGCTGCGCCACCTCGACCTGCTGGCCGCGCACAAGCTGAACGTCTTCCACTTCCACCTCACCGACGACCAGGGCTGGCGCGTCGAGATCAAGCGGTACCCGCGCCTCACGGAGCGGGGTGCCTGGCGGTCGCGTACCAAGTACGGCCACCGCTCCTCCGAGCTCTGGGACGAGACCCCGTACGGCGGCTTCTACACCCAGGACGACATCCGCGAGATCGTCGCGTACGCCGCCGAGCGGCACATCCGGGTCGTCCCCGAGATCGAGATCCCCGGCCACTCGCAGGCCGCCATCGCCGCGTACCCGGAGCTCGGGAACACCGACGTCACCGACACCGCCGCCCTCACGCCCTGGGACCGCTGGGGCGTCAGCACCCACGTACTCGCCCCCACCGAGGCCGTGCTGCGGTTCTACGAGGGCGTGTTCGAGGAGATCCTGGAACTGTTCCCCGCCGAGGTCTCGCCCTTCGTGCACGTCGGCGGCGACGAGTGCCCCAAGGACGAGTGGAAGGCGTCCCCCGCCGCGCAGGCCCGGATCGCGGAACTCGGCGTCGGCGACGAGGACGGCCTCCAGTCCTGGTTCATCCGCCACTTCGACCGCTGGCTCACCGCCCGGGGCCGCCGGCTCATCGGATGGGACGAGATCCTGGAGGGCGGCCTCGCCGAGGGCGCGGCCGTCTCCTCCTGGCGCGGGTACGCGGGCGGCATCGCCGCCGCCGAGGCGGGCCACGACGTGGTGATGTGCCCGGTGCAGCAGGTCTACCTCGACTACCGGCAGGACGGCGGTCCGGACGAACCGATCCCCATCGGGTACGTCCGGACCCTGGAGGACGTCTACCGCTTCGACCCGGTGCCGCCGGGCCTCTCCGAGGAGGCCGCCCGGCACGTCCTTGGCACCCAGGGCAACGCCTGGACCGAGGTCATGCACAACCGCGCCCGCGTCGACTACCAGGTCTACCCGCGCCTGGCCGCCCTCGCCGAGGTCGCCTGGTCCGAGCTGCCCGCCCCGGCCGCACGCGACTTCGCCTCCTTCACCGCCCGCCTGGAGGCGCACTACGCCCGGCTGGACGCGCTGGGCGTCGAGTACCGTCCGCCGGGCGGCCCGCTGCCGTGGCAGCGCCGCCCCGGAATCGGCGGCCACCCCCTTGAGGGCGCACCCCCGGTCGTGTGATTCCGCCCGCCCCCGAATTTGCCCCCGGCCGGGCGGAATCGAGGGGCGGGCCGGCCGCCCGTGAGGGCCGGGAGGCCGTTTCGGGGGGCGACCCTGGCGGTGCGCGAGTTGGCCGAAACTTTGCGTTCGGTCCGGAGCCCGTTCAGGTGCCCGGACCGCCCCGCACCACGTGCCGTCAGGGACGAACGGCTCTCCGCGACCCCGCGCGCGGCTCTCGGCGACGCGCCGTGGAGTGGCCATTCACACCCCGTACCGAAGTAGTACGAACCAGGATTTTCGGTCCTTTCGGTGACGGATACAACCTTCGTGGACCCTCGCGCCGGACCTGCCGGAAGATGTGCCAGAGTTGCCACGTCCGGGCTGTGAGCACGTACCGTACGGCGGAACGGGCCGGAGGGCCTGGACACCGGGAAGGGGCAGCTGGGTTGACCACGCACGCACCGCAGGCGACGCAGTCGGTGACAATGCCTGCATCGATCGACGAGGCTGTGGCAGCCCTCGGCGCCATGCCCGCCGCGGTTCCGGTGGCCGGTGGCACGGACCTCATGGCGGCCGTCAACCAGGGTCTGCTGCGCCCCTCGGGACTCGTCGGACTCGGCCGCATCAGCGAGCTGCGTGGCTGGAACTACCAGGACGGCCACGCCCTCCTCGGCGCCGGCCTCACCCACGCCCGCATGGGCCGCCCCGACTTCGCGGCCCTGATCCCCGCGCTCGCCGCCTCCGCCCGCGCCGCGGGCCCGCCGCAGATCCGCAACGCGGGCACCCTCGGAGGCAACATCGCGAGCGCCGCACCGAGCGGCGACACCCTGCCCGTGCTGGCCGCCCTGGAGGCCGAGCTGGTCATCGCCGGCCCCGGCGGACGCCGCCGCGAGATGCCGGTCTCCTACCTGCTCGCAGGCCGTGAACTGCTCGAACCCGCTGAACTGATCGCCTTCGTCCGGGTCCCGCTGCTGCACGCCCCGCAGGTGTTCCTCAAAGCCACCGGCCGCACCGGACCGGGCCGGGCCATGGCCTCCGTCGCGATCGTCCTCGACCCGGCCCGCCGCGGGGTGCGGTGCGCGGTCGGCGCCATCGCGCCGATGCCGCTGCGCCCGCTGGAGGCCGAGCAGTGGATCGCCTCGCTCATCGACTGGGACGGCGCACGGGGCCTGGCCCCCGACGCCCTGGCCGCCTTCGGCGAGTACGTCGCCGCGGCCTGCATCCCGGACCAGGTACCGTCGGCCGAGGGGGAGGCACCGCCACCGCTGCCACCCGCCGTTCTGCATCTGCGGCGCACCGTCGCCGCGCTGGCCCGGCGCGCGCTGGGGAGGGCACTGTCGTGAGCAACGAGAACAACCCCCAACAGCACGGACAGCAGGGGGAGTACGACCCTGAGCCGCGCTACGGGTCCTGGCAGCCGACGCGCCAGAGCGGCGAGTACGACGCGGACGCGACGGCCTTCGTCCAACTGCCGCCGGAAGACCTGGCCGACGCCCCGCTCGCGGCTCCCGGCCACGGTTACGTACCGCCGATGATCCTGCCGCTGACGCCCGCCGCCGGTCACGATCCGGCCGCCGGCGGCGGCTGGAACGCACGGTCCCAGCCGGACGAGCAGCCCTCCCGGTACGGCTCCGAGGGCTCCGGCACGCCCGGCGCGGTGCATTGGCCGGACCCGAACCAGCAGAGCCCGTACGCCCCGTACGAGCAGTCGGGCGCGCACCACACCGCGCAGTGGAACTTCACCGAGGGCTTCGACGGAACCGGCGCGACGGACGGGACCGGCCACGGCCAGGACACCGGCGTCCACCAGGCCGGTCCGGGAGGGTACGGACCCGACACCTCGGTGTACGGGTCGGACTCCGGCTCCGGCTACGAGGCGGCCCCGGCCCACGAGGGATACCCGCCGTACACCGCGCCGGGGGCCTACGAGCCGCCCTACGACGGCGAGCCGGGTGCCCGCGGCGCCGGTGACGGCCTCGGCCGGCAGACCCACCCGGACCACGCCGGCCACACCGGCCACACCGGCCACCTGGACACCTCCGGGTTCCAGGACCACGCCGGGCACGCTGATCACGCCGGGCACACGGACCACGCAGGGCACACGGACCACACCGGCCACCTGGACGCGTCCGGGTTCCAGGACCACAGCGGGCACACGGACCACACCGGGCACATGGATCTCTCCGGCCACGGCGACCCCGTCGGGCACACCGGCCAGTGGACGATCCCGGTCGCCGACGGGGACCTGCCGGACGAGTCCGGGGAGTTTGCCGCATCCCCGGCCCTCAACCAGTGGTACACCGGTGCCACCCCGCCGGCCACCCTCCCCGGCGGTGCCCCCGCGCCCTGGGCGACCCAGGAATTCGTCGTACCGGAACCGGAACCGCGGGCGGAAGCCGAGCGGGAGGCGGAGCCGGAGTCCGCACCGGAGCCCGCCCCGGCCGCGGACCCGCAGGACGTCCCCCCGGCCGAACTGCCCGACGCGCAGCCGGGTGGCGCCGGTGACGACCTCGTAGGGGCCACCGCCGAACCCTCGGCGGCCGAGGACGAGCCCGTACACGCGCCGGACGCGGAGGCCGCCCCCGACGCGCTCGACTCCCCGGACTCGGCGGACCTCGCAGGCCCGGCGGACCCGGCGGACCCGGTCCTCGGGGAGGGCGAAGTCCCGGCCGACACGGTCGAGTCGGCACCGGTCGAGTCGGCGCCGACCGAGCCCGTACCGACCGAGCCCGTACCGACCGAGTCCGTACCGACCGAGTCCGTACCGACCGAGTCCGTACCGACCGAGTCGACGCACGAGGAGTTCGCGCCCGAGAGCTTCGCGCCCGAGACCTTCGCGCCCGAGGGTTTCGCCGCAGAGGGGGCCCCGCTCGCGCCGGAGGCCGTCGTACCGCTGCCGAGCGAGCATCCCAGCGCCTCGTACGTCCTGCACGTCAACGGCGTCGACCGCCCCGTCGCCGACGCCTGGATCGGCGAGTCACTGCTCTACGTGCTCCGTGAGCGGCTCGGCCTGGCCGGCGCCAAGGACGGCTGCTCGCAGGGCGAATGCGGTGCCTGCAACGTCCAGGTCGACGGTCGCCTCGTCGCCTCCTGCCTCGTCCCTGCGGCCACCACCGCCGGCAGCGAGGTCCGGACGGTCGAAGGACTCGCCGTCGACGGCGAACCCTCCGACGTGCAGCGCGCGCTCGCCGCGTGCGGAGCCGTCCAGTGCGGTTTCTGCATCCCCGGCATGGCCATGACCGTCCACGACCTGCTGGAGGGCAACCACGCCCCCAGCGAGCTCCAGACGCGTCAGGCGCTGTGTGGCAACCTGTGCCGCTGTTCCGGTTACCGGGGCGTGCTCGACGCGGTACGCGACGTCGTGGCGTCCCGCGCCGCGAGCGCCGAGGCCGCCGCCGCGTCCCCCGCCCCGGACGCCGCCGAGGCGCGCATCCCGCACCAGGCGCCCCCCGGCGCCGGTGGCGTCCAGGGCCCGCCGCACCAGGGAGACGCGCGGTGAGCCCCGCCGCCCCCTCCCCGTCCGTCCGTACCGGTCTTCGCGCGTCCACCTCGACCGACGCGCGCCCGGCGCGCCGGCGTCACCACGACGCCACCCCTCAGGTTCACGTCACCGGCACCCCCTGCCGCCGCCGCGGCGGAGCGAACGACAAGGAGGCGGCGTGACCAGCGACGCGGCCACCGCGGCCAACGCGACCAGCACCACCCTGCCCCGGACCGACAGCGCGTCCGGTCCTTCCGGCACCCCCGTTCCCGAGGCGCCCGCGCACGGACTCGGCGCCTCGCTGCCGGCCGCCGACGCCCGCGCCAAGACCGAGGGCACCTTCCCGTACGCCGCGGACCTCTGGGCCGAGGGGCTGCTCTGGGCGGCCGTGCTCAGATCGCCGCACCCGCACGCCCGGATCGTGTCCGTAGACACCACGGCCGCCACCGAGATGCCCGGCGTGCGCGCGGTCGTCACCCACCAGGACATCCCCGGCGAGACCCTCTACGGCCGTCAGGTCGTGGACCGCCCGGTCTTCGCCTCCGACCTGGTGCGCCACCACGGCGAGGCCATCGCCGCCGTCGCCGCCGACCACCCGGACACCGCGCGCCTCGCCGCCGCCGCCATCGCCGTCGAGTACGAGGTCCTGGAGCCGGTCACCGACCCGGAGAAGGCGTTCGAGGCCGAACCGCTGCACCCCGACGGCAACCTCGTCCGCCACATCCCGCTCCGCTACGGGGACCCGGACGTCACCGGCGAGATCGTCGTGGACGGCCTCTACCGCATCGGCCGCCAGGACCCGGCGCCCATCGGCGCCGAGGCCGGACTCGCCGTGCCCCGGCCGGACGGCGGCGTCGAGCTGTACACCGCCTCCACCGACCCGCACACCGACCGCGACCTCGCCGCCGCCTGCTTCGGCCTGGAGCCCGACCGGGTACGGGTGGTGGTGACCGGCGTCCCGGGCGCCACCGGCGACCGCGAGGATCCCGGCTTCCAGATCCCGCTGGGCCTGCTCGCGCTGCGCACCGGCTGCCCGGTGAAGCTCGCCGCGACCCGCGAGGAGTCCTTCCTCGGTCACGCCCACCGCCACCCGACGCTGCTGCGCTACCGTCACCACGCGGACGCGGAGGGCCGGTTGGTGAAGGTGGAGGCCCAAATCCTGCTGGATGCCGGGGCGTACGCCGACGCGTCCTCCGAATCCCTCGCGGCGGCGGTCGCGTTCGCCTGCGGGCCGTACGTCGTCCCGCACGCCTTCATCGAAGGCTGGGCCGTCCGCACGAACAACCCGCCCTCCGGACACGTCCGGGGTGAAGGCGCGATGCAGGTGTGCGCCGCGTACGAGGGCCAGATGGACAAGCTGGCGGCCAGGCTGGGCATCGAACCCGCCGAGATCCGGCTCCGCAACGCCCTGTCCACCGGCGACCTCCTGCCGACCGGCCAGACCGTCACCTGCCCCGCCCCGGTGGCCGAACTCCTCGAAGCCGTACGGGACTTCCCGCTTCCCGTGCTGCCGAAGGACACCCCCGAGGAGGAGTGGCTGCTGCCCGGCGGCCCGGAGGGCGCCGGCGAGCCCGGAGCCGTACGCCGGGGTGTCGGGTACGCGCTGGGCATGGTCCACATGCTGGGGGCGGAGGGCACCGACGAGGTCTCCACCGCCACCGTGCGCGTCCACGACGGCATCGCCACCGTGCTCTGCGCGGCGGTCGAGACCGGCCAGGGCTTCACCACCCTCGCCCGCCAGATCGTGCAGGAGACCCTCGGCATCGACGAGGTCCACGTCGGCGCCGTCGACACCGACCAGCCGCCCGCCGGACCGGCCACCCACGGCCGGCACACCTGGGTCTCCGGCGGGGCCGTGGAACGCGCCGCGAAGATGGTGCGCACCCAGCTGCTCCAGCCGCTGGCCCACAAGTTCGGCATGTCCGTGGAGCTGCTCCAGATCGCCGACGGCAAGATCACCTCGTACGACGGGGTGCTGTCCACCACGGTCGCCGAGGCGCTGGACGGCAAGGAACTCTGGGCGACCGCCCAGTGCCGCCCGCACCCCACCGAGCCGCTGGACGAGTCCGGCCAGGGCGACGCCTTCGTCGGGCTCGCGTTCTGCGCGGTCCGCGCGGTGGTCGACGTCGACATCGAGCTCGGCTCGGTCCGGGTCGTCGAGATGGCCGTCGCCCAGGACGTCGGCCGGGCCCTCAACCCGGCGCAGCTCGCCGCCCGCATCGAGGCGGGCGTCACCCAGGGCATCGGCGCCGCGCTCACCGAGAACCTCCGGACCGCCAAGGGCCTGGTCCGCCACCCCGACCTCACCGGGTACGCGCTGCCGACCGCCCTGGACGCCCCGGACATCCGCATCGTGAAACTGGTCGAGGAGCGCGACGTGGTCGCCCCCTTCGGTGCCAAGCCCGTCTCGGCGGTCCCCGTGGTCACCTCCCCGGCGGCGGTGGCCGCCGCGGTCCGCGCCGCGACCGGCCGCCCGATCAACCGGCTCCCGGTCCGCCCCCAGGCGGCGGTGGCGGCGGCCCCGAAGGGCTGAGGGTCCACGACCGCGGCCGGTCCCCGCGCTCCGGCGTGGGGCCCGGCCCGGGGGCCGGGCCCGCACACCCGGTAGCGGGCGTCCCCGCCCCCAGGGGGCGGCGGCCGCCGTGGG
>NZ_JBSFVR010000036.1:0-36586 GCF_053592415.1 Streptomyces sp. NPDC002690
CTTGGTGATGAGGAAGACGTCGTCCGCGTCGAAGTGGCGGGCGAGACCCTTGCGGCACATCGCGCCGAGCGGGATCTCCAGGGTGCTGCATCCGGTCGGCAGGTGCCTCCCGGCCCCTGGGGACCGGCACCGATCGCGGACAGCATGGTCCCGGCCGGAAAGGCCCGCCCCGTCCCCCGCGTGATCGCGGATCTTTCCGGCCCCTGCTCCGGCCGCCACGGGCGGGGCGCGTACGGAGAACCGAGAGCTGGAGGACACGGTCCGGTGGACGCAATGGATTCGCAGGGTGGCGGGACCGCACCCGAACAGGGCAGGCCCCTGACCGCCGGACCCGGCCCGCTCGGTCGCGCGGGCGGTGCGCCTCACCCGCACGTGCGGGCAGCGGCGTCCGGCCCGTCCGGTCGCGGCGGCACACCCGTCCCGCACCCAGGCCGCACGGCTTCGTCGCGTCCGGCCGAGGACCGCCCCTCGCGCGGACGGCTCGTGGTGTCCTGGCTGACCACGACCGACCACAAGCGGATCGGCACCCTCTACCTCGTCACCGCGTTCGCCTTCTTCGTCGTCGGTGGCGCGATGGCGCTGCTGATGCGCGCCGAACTGGCCCGCCCCGGTACCCAGATCATGTCCAACGAGCAGTTCAACCAGGCGTTCACGATGCATGGTTCGATCATGCTGCTGCTCTTCGCCATGCCGCTGTTCACCGGGTTCGCCAACTGGCTGATGCCGTTGCAGATCGGCGCGCCGGACGTCGCGTTTCCCCGCCTCAACATGCTGGCCTACTGGCTGTTCCTCTTCGGCTCCCTCATCGCGGCAGGCGGCTTCCTCACACCCCAGGGAGCCGCGGACTTCGGCTGGTTCGCCTACGCCCCGCTCTCCGACGCCGTGCACTCCCCGGGCGTCGGAGCCGACATGTGGATCATGGGCGTGGCGCTGTCGGGCTTCGGCTCGATCCTCGGCGCGGTCAACTTCATCACCACCATCATCTGCATGCGGGCGCCGGGAATGACCATGTTCCGCATGTCGATCTTCACCTGGAACGTGCTGCTCACCGCGGTGCTCATCCTCCTGGTCTTCCCGGTCCTCGCCGCCGCTCTGCTCGCCCTGGAGATGGACCGGAAGTTCGGCTCCCACGTCTTCGACGCCGCGAACGGCGGCGCCCTGCTGTGGCAGCACCTCTTCTGGTTCTTCGGCCACCCTGAGGTCTACGTCCTCGCGCTGCCGTTCTTCGGCATCATCTCGGAGGTCGTGCCGGTCTTCTCCCGCAAGCCGATGTTCGGTTACATCGGGCTGGTCGCCGCCACGGTGTCCATCGCCGGGCTGTCCGTCACCGTCTGGGCCCACCACATGTACGTCACCGGCGGAGTGCTGCTGCCGTTCTTCGCCTTCATGACGTTCCTGATCGCCGTGCCGACCGGGGTGAAGTTCTTCAACTGGATCGGCACGATGTGGAAGGGGTCCCTGTCGTTCGAGACGCCGATGCTCTGGGCGACGGGCTTTCTGGTCACCTTTCTCTTCGGCGGCCTGACCGGCGTCATCCTGGCGTCACCACCACTGGATTTCCACGTCTCCGACTCGTACTTCGTGGTCGCGCACTTCCACTACACCCTCTTCGGGACCGTGGTGTACGCGATGTTCGCCGGATTCCATTTCTGGTGGCCCAAGTTCACCGGCAGAATGCTCGACGAACGACTCGGGAAAGTGACCTTCTGGGTGCTGACCGTCGGCTTCCACCTGACGTTCCTCGTCCAGCACTGGCTGGGCGCCCAGGGAATGCCCCGCCGGTACGCGGACTATCTGACCGCCGACGGATTCACCGCGCTCAACACCGTTTCCACCATCGGGTCGTTCCTGCTCGGCCTCTCCTTCCTCCCCTTCCTCTACAACGTCTGGAAGACCTCGCAGTACGGCGAGCGGGTGAACGTCGACGACCCCTGGGGATTCGGCCGTTCACTGGAGTGGGCCACCTCCTGCCCGCCTCCCCGGCACAACTTCGTCTCACTGCCCCGTATCCGCAGCGAGAGCCCGGCGTTCGACCTGCACCACCCGGAGATCGCCGCACTCGACCATGCGGGGACCCGCTGAGCCTGAACGCTCGGCCCGTGCGGGACTTTCGAGCACGGCCGTGCGCTTCAGGGCCCCAGCCGCGCCCGGACGGCGATCAGACGCCGGTACCGCCCTCCAGCCGGGCGGCGGCGGCGTCCCAGGCCGCCGCGTCGCCATTGGGGCTGTAGTGCCGCAGGTGCTGGGTGGCCGCGACGAGACGGCGCATCGACGCCAGGTCCCCGACCAGCCCGGCTGCCCTGGCCTGGACGAGGATGTTGCCGAGCGCGGTCGCCTCGGTGGGACCTGCGACGACGGGCAGACCGGTGGCGTCGGCGGTGAGCTGGCAGAGCAGGTCGTTGCGCGAGCCCCCTCCGACGAGATGGACGCGGGAGATGCCACGGCCGGCGAGTCGGGCCGCCTGACGCAGCGTGCGCCGGTGAGCCAGGGCGAGGCTCTCCAGGATGCAGCGGACCAGCGGCCCCTGGCCGGCGGGGACCGGTTGGCCGGTGCGGCGGCAGTACTCCCCGATGCGGCCGGGCATGTCGTCGGGGGCCATGAACTCGGGGGCGTCCGGGTCGATGAGCGCGGCGAACGGCGTGGCGCGGGCGGCCTCGGCGAGGAGGGCGGGGATGTGCGTGGGCAGCCCCTGCTGCTCCCAGGCGCGCCGGCACTCCTCGAACAGCCACATGCCCATGATGTTCCGTAGATAGCGGATGGTGCCGTCGATACCGCGCTCGTTGGTGAAGTTGGCGGCCCTGGATTCCTCCGTCAGCACCGGGGCGTCCAGTTCGAGGCCCGCCAGCGACCAGGTGCCGCAGGAGATGTAGGCGAAGTCCGGCTCGGTGGCCGGAACCGCGACGATCGCGGACGCGGTGTCGTGCGAGGCGACGGTGGTCACCGGGGTACGGGGGTCCAGACCGGCGTACGCCGCGACATGCGGCAACAGCGTGCCGGCCGGGTCCCCCGGTGCCCGCAGCGCGGGCAGCAGAGCGGGGTCGATCCCGAGCGGTTCGAGGACAGCCTTCGACCAGCTTCCGGTACGGGCGTCGAAGAGCCCCGTGGTGGAGGCGTTGGTCTCTTCGGCGCCGATCGAACCGGTCAGCCAGTGGACCAGCAGATCGGGGATGAGGAGCAGCGTGCGCGCGGCGGCCGACTGGGCGCTGCCGGCGGCGGAGACCAGCTGGAACACCGTGTTGAACGGCAGGTGCTGCAAACCGGTGATCCGGTACAGCTTCTCGGGGCCGACCGTGGCCCACACCCGTTCGGCCACGCCGTCCGTGCGGGTGTCCCGGTAGTGGTGGGGCGAGCCGAGGAGCACGCCGTCCGCGTCGAGGAGTCCGTAGTCCACGGCCCAGGTGTCCACGCCGACGGAGCTGACACCACCGGCCCGGGCCGCCTCGCGCAGCCCGTCGAGCACCCCTTGGAAGAGGGCGAGGACGTCCCAGCGCAGACCGTCCGGCAGGCGCACCGGGGTATTGGGGAAGCGGTGCACCTCGGTGAGATCGAGGTTGTCCGGGCCGACCCGGCCCAGGATCACCCGTCCGCTGGTGGCACCGAGGTCGACCGCGGCGAACGCGGAACGGAAGGCCGAGGAGGGCGGTGTGGTGGTCACGGGGATAGCCTCCGCGGCGAACGGCTGATCGTGGATCAGGTGAACAACGAGATACGGGACCGAGATGCGGGACCGAGATACGGGACCGAGATACGGGACAGAGATACGGGACAGAGGGAAGGAGCGGGGGAGGACCGCCGGGGGTGTCCGGCCGGAGCCCGGTGTACACCCCCGGCCGGGCGTCAGCGCAGGAAGGCCGCCGCCACTCCCGCGTCGACCGGGATGTGCAGGCCGGTGGTGTGGGTGAGGTCGCCGCCGGTGAGCGCGAAGACCGCACTGGCGACGTGCTCGGGAAGCACCTCGCGCTTGAGGAGGGTGCGCTGGGCGTAGAACTCGCCGAGCTTCTCCTCCTCGATGCCGTACGTGGCGGCGCGCTGGGCGCCCCAGCCCGCGGCGAAGATGCCGGAGCCCCGCACGACCCCGTCGGGGTTGACGCCGTTGACCCGGATGCCGTGTCCGCCGAGTTCGGCGGCGAGCAGCCGGACCTGGTGGGCCTGGTCGGCCTTGGTGGCCGAGTAGGCGATGTTGTTCGGTCCGGCGAAGACGGCGTTCTTGGAAGCGATGTAGACGATGTCGCCGCCGATCCCCTGCGCGATCATGACGCGGGCGGCCTCGCGCGAGACGAGGAACGAGCCGCGGGCCATGATGTCGTGCTGGAGGTCCCAGTCCTTCGCCGTGGTCTCCAGAAGCGGTTTGGAGATGGAGATCCCGGCGTTGTTGACGACCAGGTCCACCCCGCCGAACGCGAGGGCCGCGGTCCTGAACGCCTCGGTGATCTCCTCCTCGGAGGTGACGTTCACCGTGACGGCGACCGCCTTGTCGGGGCCGCCCAGCTCCTCGGCGACGGCCGCCGCGGTCTCCGCGTTCAGGTCGGCGACGACGACGCAGGCGCCCTCGGCGACGAGACGGTGCGCGATGGCCTTGCCGATGCCGCTTCCCGCGCCCGTGACGAGCGCGACCCGGGTGGCGAGCGGCTTGGGCTTCGGCATCCGCTGGAGCTTGGCCTCCTCCAGCGCCCAGTACTCGATGCGGAACTTCTCCGACTCCTCGATGGGCGCGTAGGTGGAGACCGCCTCGGCGCCGCGCATCACGTTGATCGCGTTGAGGTAGAACTCCCCGGCCACCCGGGCGGTCTGCTTGTCCTTCCCGAAGGAGAACATGCCGACGCCCGGCACCAGCACGATCGCCGGGTCGGCCCCGCGCAGGGCGGGGGAGTCCGCGGTGGCGTGCCGGTCGTAGTAGGCGCGGTACTCCGCCCGGTACTCCTGGTGCAGCTCCTTCAGCCGCGCGACCGCCTCCTCCAGCGGGGCGCCGGCGGGGAGGTCGAGGACCAGCGGGCGCACCTTGGTACGGAGGAAGTGGTCCGGGCAGGACGTGCCGAGGGCGGCCAGCCTGGGGTGTTCGGCCCGGGAGACGAAGTCCAGTACCACCTCGGTGTCGTCGAAGTGGCCGACCTGCGGGCGGTCCTGGGACGCCAGGCCGCGGATCACCGGGGCCAGGGCGGCGGCGCGCTCCCGGCGCTCGGCCTCGGGCAGCGGCTCGTACCCGGGGAGCACCGGGCCGAAGGGCTCGGCCCTGCCCTTGCGCGCGAGGTACTCCTCGGCGGTGCGGATGATGAAGAGCGAGTTGGCCTCGCACTCCTCGGACGTGTCGCCCCACGCGGTGATGCCGTGCCCGCCGAGGACGCATCCGACGGCCGCGGGGTTCGCCTCCTTGATCGCGGCGATGTCCAGACCGAGCTGGAAACCGGGACGGCGCCACGGCACCCAGACGACCTTGTCGCCGAAGCAGTCGGTGGTCAGCTTCTCGCCGTCCGAGGCGCAGGCCAGCGCGATGCCCGAGTCCGGGTGCAGGTGGTCCACGTGCGCGGCGTCGACCAGTCCGTGCATCGCGGTGTCGATGGAGGGAGCCGCACCGCCCCTGCCGTGCAGGCAGTAGTCGAAGGCGGCGACCATCTCGTCCTCGCGCTCCACCCCCGGGTAGACGTCCTTGAGGGCGAGCAGCCGGTCCAGGCGGAGCGCCGCCAGACCGGATTCGGTCAGGGTGCCGAGGTCGCCGCCGGACCCCTTGACCCAGAGGAGTTCGACGTCGCCCCCGGTCGCCGGGTCGGTCCCGGTGCCCTTGGCGGAGGTGTTTCCGCCCGCGTAGTTGGTGTTGCGCGGGTCGGAGCCGAGACGGCGGGACCGTGCGATCAGCGCGGCGGCCGTGGAGTGGGTGGCGGAGGCCATGGCAGGAGTCCTTCGGGATCTGGGGGGTGCGGGAGGGCGCGAGGAGCGCGGAGGGCCGAACACTGCCGGCCCGTGCGGGCGGCTGTGCGGTCAGGCGCCCCAGCCGGCCTGGTCGCCGCCGACACGGCCGGCCGCGATCTTCTCCTGCCAGCCGGACTTCCGGTAGGCGGCGACCGGGTCGGGCGCGAGGCCCTGCTCCTCGCGCAGCTCGCGCAGGAGGGGACGTACGTCGGTGTTGTAGGCGTCCATCAGTACCTCGTTGGAGCCGAGGACGTCACCGTCGTGCTGGGCGGCGGTCAACGCGTCCATGTCCACGAGCAGCGCCTTGGCGGTGGCCTCCTGGACGTTCGTCACCGAGCGGATGACGGCCGGGATCTTCGCCTCGATGTTGTGGCACTGGTCGAGCATGAAGTTGACGTTGGTCTCGGGATCCAGCCCGCCGTTCTTGACCACCTCGTGCATGATCCGGAAGAGCTGGAAGGGGTCCGCCGAGCCGACCATCAGGTCGTCGTCGGCGTAGAAACGGGAGTTGAAGTCGAAGGCGCCGAGCTTCTTCTCGCGCAGCAGCGTCGCGACGATGAATTCGATGTTGGTGCCCGGGGCGTGGTGCCCGGTGTCCACGACGACCTGCGCCTTCGGGCCCAGCTTGAGGCAGTGGGCGTACGCGGTGCCCCAGTCGGGCACGTCCGTCGTGTAGAACGCGGGCTCGAAGAACTTGTACTCCAGCAGCAGCCGCTGGTCGTCGCCGAGACGTTCGTACACCGATGCCAGCGCCTCGGCGAGGCGGTCCTGACGGGCCACGATGTCGTCCTGGCCGGGGTAGTTGGTGCCGTCCGCGAACCAGAGCTTCAGGTCCCGGGAGCCGGTCGCGTCCATGATGTCGACGCACTCCAGCAGATGGCCCAAGGCCTTGGCGCGGATCTTCGCGTCCGGGTGGCAGACGCTGCCGAGCTTGTAGTCGTCGTCCTGGAAGGTGTTGGAGTTGATCGCCCCCAGCTCCAGGCCGCGGTCCTTCGCGTACGCGGAGAGCGCGGCGAAGTCGTCCACCCGGTCCCAGGGAATGTGCAGCGACACCACGGGCGCGACCCCGGTGAACTCGTGGACCCTGGCCGCGTCGTCGAGCTTCTCGTACGGGGTCCGGGGTACGCCGGCCTGCGCGAACACCTTGAAGCGTGTACCTGAGTTGCCGTAGCCCCAGGACGGTGTCTCGATCCGCTGTCCGGCAAGTACGGCCTTCACTGCGGCGATGTCAGGCATGTCCACCTCGGGATGTGCGGGCGGCCCGAGCAGCAGCCGCCGGGAAGATGCGATGAATCGATTCATTGCGTGGGAGAAGTTAGTCGCCCGTGAGGAGGCCGTCAAGGGTTCCGGCAAGGTGGCCGGCGCGTTACCGGATCGTGTCTTCGTGGCGGCCCCAGTCGCCTCTCTGTTCCCACATGTGCAGTTCAGGGTTGAGGGCGAGTGGTTCTCCCGGGCGTGCCGGAGGTTTCGTGGTGTTCGGTGCGGAACACCCCTTGACGTGTTCGACGGGGCGGGGCTAGCTTCCCGGCAACTCCACTGAAACATTTCATGTCGGGCTCGTCGCTCGACACAAGCACGGGAGAAATCCATGACGCACCCCGAACCGGAGACGACTCCGGTGCTCGCACTGGAGGGGGTGAGCAAGTCCTTCGGTGCCGTCCGAGCCCTGCGGGGCGTGTCGTTGCGGCTGTACGCCGGCGAAGCGCACGCCCTTGCCGGCGAGAACGGCGCCGGGAAGTCGACCCTGATCAAGGCCCTGGCCGGCGTGCACCGCCCCGACGCGGGCTCGGTTCTCCTGGACGGCAAGCCCGTCGAGTTCCACGGCCCGGCCGACGCCCGCGACGCGGGGGTCGCGGTGATCTATCAGGAGCCGACTCTCTTCCCGGACCTGTCCGTCGCGGAGAACATCTTCGTGGGCCGCCAGCCCCGCCGCTCCCTGGGCCGGGTGGACCACCGTGCGGTCAAGCGCGCCGCGGCCGAGCTCTTCGAACGCCTCGGCGTCGACCTCGACCCCGACCAGCCGGCCCGCGGCCTCTCCATCGCCGACCAGCAACTGGTCGAGATCGCCAAGGCGCTGTCCTTCGACGCCCGCGTGCTGATCATGGACGAGCCGACCGCCGCCCTCACCGGCAGCGAGGTCGCCCGGCTGTTCGGTGTCGTGAGGACGCTCCGCGCGCAGGGCGCGGCGGTGCTGTTCATCTCGCACCGGCTGGAGGAGATCTTCGCGCTCTGCCAGCGCGTCACGACCCTTCGCGACGGCGCCTGGATCTCCAGCGAGCCGCTCGACGGCCTCAGTGAGGACGACCTGGTCCGCCGCATGGTCGGCCGCGACCTGGACGAGCTGTACCCGAAGCAGGTCACCGAGATCGGCGAAATCGCCCTCAGCGTGCGCCGGCTGACCCGTGAGGGAGTCTTCACCGACGTCTCCTTCGACGTCCGCCGCGGCGAGATCGTCGGCCTCGCCGGGCTGGTCGGAGCCGGCCGCAGCGAAGTGGCCCGCGCCGTGTTCGGTGTCGACCGGTTCGACGGCGGCGAGGTCGAGGTCCTCGGCAGGAAGCTGAACCCCGGAGCCCCGAGCGTGGCGATGGCCGCCGGCCTCGCCCTCGTACCCGAGGACCGCAGGGCCCAGGGCCTGGTGATGGACATGTCCATCGAACGCAACATCGGCCTCACCGGCTTCGCTTCGACCACCCGCGCCGGGCTGATGAGCCGCAGCGCCGAACGCGACCGGGCGGTCGACTGGGCGGTCAGGCTCCAGGTCAAGTACGCCCGCCTCGCCGACGTCGTCGGGACCCTGTCCGGCGGCAACCAGCAGAAGGTCGTCCTCGCCAAGTGGCTGGCGACCCGCCCGCAGGTGCTGATCGTGGACGAACCCACCCGCGGCATCGACGTCGGTACCAAGGCCGAGGTGCACCGGCTGCTCTCCTCCCTCGCGGCCGAGGGAGTGGCGGTACTGATGATCTCCTCCGACCTCCCGGAGATCCTCGGCATGGCCGACCGGGTGCTGGTGATGCACGAAGGGCGCCTGACCGCCGAGATCCCCCGGTCCGAGGCGACCGAGGAGACCGTGATGGCGGCGGCGACCGGCCGCGCCGCCCGAGGAAGGAACGCGGCATGACCATGGCTGCAGAGCCGGTGCGGCACGAGCCCGCACCTCAGGCCGTCGCCTCGCGGCGCCTCGTCGACAAGGTGTTCAAGGCCCGTGAACTGGCCGTCGCCCTCGTCCTCGTCGTGATGCTCGGCGTCACCCAGTTGTCCAACACCGAGTTCCTGTCCGAACAGGGCATCAAGGACCTGATGCTGAACGCGACCATCCTGGTCCTCGTCGCGGTCGGCCAGGCGGTGGTCGTCATCACCCGCAACGTCGACCTCTCCGTCGGCTCGGTCCTCGGCATCTCCGCCTTCGGCGCAGGCGTCTACCTCCAGGACGGCGGGAACCCCCTCGTCGCGGTGGTGATCGCCGTCGCCCTCGGCGTGCTCTTCGGCGTGCTCAACGGCGCCCTGGTCAGCCTCGGCAAGGTGCCCGCGCTCGTCGTCACCCTGGGCACCCTCTACATCGTCCGCGGCATCGACTCCATCTGGGTCGGCTCCCGCCAGATCACCGCCGACGCCCTGCCCGACGGCTTCGTCGCCTTCGGACACGACGGGATCTGGGTGCTGCCCTACCTCGCCCTGCTCGCCGTCGTCGTGCTGGCCGCGGTCGCCTACTACCTGCGCAGCTACCACAGCGGACGCGACCTCTACGCGCTCGGCTCCAGCCCCGAGGCCGCCCGGCTCGCGGGCATCCCCGTCCGGTCCCGGATCATGACGGCGTACGTGCTCTGCGGCGCGCTCGCCGGACTCGCCGGCGCGCTCTACCTCGCCCGGTTCGGCAACGTCGACTCCGCCACCGGCAACGGCTACGAACTCACCGTCGTCAGCGCCGTCGTCGTCGGTGGCGTCGCCTTCACCGGAGGCTCCGGCACGGTCTACGGAGCCGCCCTCGGCGCTCTCCTGCTCACCTCCATCAACAGCGTGCTCCCGGCCATCGGCGTCAGCTCCGTCTGGGTCACCGCGATCAACGGCCTCCTGCTGCTGCTCGCGATCGCCGCAGACCGCATCCTGGCCCTGCGGGTAGCCGCCGGGCTGCGCAAGAAGGCCGCACAGATGAGGAGCGCCCGCCATGCCTGACACCACCAAGAACGCGTCCGCACAGCCCCCGGTGCCCGGCCGGCCCGCGGCCCTGGCCCGCCTCGGGGGAGCGGTCCGCTGGGACACCGCGGTCGGAGCGCTGCTGCTGACCCTGCTGATCTGCTCGTTCTCGTTCGTCGACAACTTCGGCAACGCGCTGAACCTGTCGTTCCTCATCGGCAACACCCTGCCGATCGCGCTCATCGCGCTCCCCATGACCATGCTGGTGGTCTCCGGCGAGGTCGACCTCTCCGTCGGCTCCACCGCAGGCCTGTCCGGCGCGGTGATGGGGGCGCTCTGGAACAACGGCATGGCGATCGAGACGATCATCCCGCTCTGCCTGGTGCTCGGCGTGGTCTGCGGCCTGGTCAACGGACTGCTCGTCACCCGGCTCGGACTGCCCTCGCTCGCCGTGACCATCGGCACCATGGCGGCCTACCGGGGCATCGCGCAGATCATCCTCGGCTCCGACTCGGTCACCGACTTCCCCACCCAGTACCTCGACTTCGGCGCCGGGAGGATCGGCGACACCTTCGTCCCGTACGCCGCCATTCCCTTCGTCGTGCTCCTCGTCGTGGCCGTGACGGTGCTGCACGCCACCCCGGTCGGCCGCTCGCTGTTCGCCACCGGCGCCGCCGAGGACGCGGCCCGGTTCGCGGGCATCCGCGTCAAGCGGCTCAAGCTCTCGATGTTCGTGACCACCGGTGTGATCTCCTCGCTCACCGGCGTGTTCTGGGCCCTGCACTACGCCAGCGCCCGCTACGACAACGCCACCGGCCTCGAACTCTCGGTCATCGCGGCGGTGTTGCTCGGCGGCATCGACTTCGATGGCGGCAAGGGCACGCTCGGCGGCGCCATCGCCGGGGTGCTGCTGCTCGGCACCCTGCAGAACGTCATGAGCCTGGTCAACGTCTCCGCCCAGTCCCAGATCGTGGTCACCGGAGTCCTGCTGGTGGTCTCCGTACTCGCCCCCCGGGTCGGCCGCCAGGTCGCCCAGGCACGGGCCCGCAGAAAATCGGCCTCGGCGACGGCGGTCCTGCCCGCGCCCGGCACCTCCTGACCCGCCCGCACCCCGAGCACCGCCACACGCCCGCACCACCGCGGGCGTACTCAGCCCTGCGCACCTCGTCACCGTTCGGGCATCCGTCCGACAGCCTCCTGCCGCCCGCGGCAGCGAAAGGAAAACACCATGCACGGCAACACCGCCAGAAGCGTCCGGCTGACCGCCGCCCTCGCCACCGCCGCCGTCCTCGCCCTCGGCGCCACCGCCTGCTCGGGCACGACCAAGGACTCCGCGAGCAAGGAGGCCGGCCCGGCCGCCGCCACCGGCAAGGCCGACCCGAACAGCGCCACCAAGAAGGGCCTCACGGTCGCCTTCCTTCCCAAGCAGGTCAACAACCCCTACTTCACCACCTCCGACAACGGCGGCAAGAAGGCCCTGGAGGAACTCGGCTCCACGTACAAGGAGGTCGGCACCAGCAGCGGCACCGACACCTCCGGCCAGGTGAGCTACGTCAACACCCTGACCCAGCAGCAGGTCAACGCCATCGCCGTGTCCGCGCAGGACCCGGGCGCCCTGTGCACCTCCCTCAAGCAGGCCATGAAGAACGGCGTCAGCGTCGTCACGTACGACTCCGACACCCAGGCAGACTGCCGGCAGGTCTTCGTCTCGCAGGCCAGCGCGGAAGACCTCGGCCGCACCCAGATCCAGCTGCTGGCGAAGCAGATCGGCGGCAAGGGCGAGATCGCGATCCTCTCGGCGGCCCAGACGGCCACCAACCAGAACACCTGGATCGACTTCATGAAGGACGAGCTGAAGAAGCCGGAGTACAAGGACATCAAGCTCGTCAAGACCGCCTACGGCGACGACGACGCCCAGAAGTCCTTCCAGCAGACCCAGGGCCTCCTCCAGGAGCACCCGAACCTGAAGGGCATCGTCTCGCCCACCACCGTCGGCATCAAGGCCGCCGCCCAGTACCTGTCCGGCTCCAAGTACAAGGGCAAGGTCAAGCTGACCGGCCTCGGCACGCCCAACGACATGCGCGCGTACGTCAAGAACGGCACCGTCGAGGGCTTCGAGCTGTGGGACCCGGCCAAGCTCGGCGCGCTCGCCGCCCACACCGCCGTCGCCCTGCAGTCGGGCCAGATCACCGGCGCGGAGGGGGAGACCTACCAGGCCGGCGACCTCGGCTCGTTCACGATCGGGAAGGACAGCGTCGTCTCGCTCGGCAAGCCGACCGTCTTCACCCAGGACAACATCGACCAGTTCCAGTTCTGATCCCCGTCCCGACCGTGGGGCCGCGACCCGCCGAAGCGGCCCCACCCCCGTCCCGGAAGGCGTCACCGTGCAGCGCGTCTGCTTCCTGCTGAAGGTCAGGGCCGATCGAATCGAGGAGTACCGCCGACGGCACCGGCCCGTCTGGGCCGAGATGCGGTCGGCGCTCACCGAAGCGGGCTGGCACAACTACTCGCTCTTCCTGCGCGAGGACGGACTCCTGGTCGGCTACCTGGAGACACCCGACTTCGAGAAGGCCCGCGCCGCCATGGACGCCACCGAGGTGAACGCCCGATGGCAGACGGAGATGGCGGACTTCTTCGAGGCGCTCGACGGGCAGGCGCCCGACGCCGCCATGCGACCGCTCACCGAGGTCTTCCACCTCGTCTGAGGACCGGGTCGTCCGCGGGGAGCAAGGCCTCCTGGCGGCACACCGCCGCCAGGAGGGGAGACCGCACAACGAAAGATCGGGTGGGACCGGTGGCGGCAGCCGCACGGGCGGTGAGCATCAAGGACGTGGCACGCGAGGCGGGCGTCTCCGTGGGCACCGTCTCCAACGTGATCAACCAGCCGGAACGTGTGTCGGCGGAGACCCGGAGCCACGTGAAACGGGTCATCGCGGCCCTGGGATACGTACGCAGTGAACACGCCCGTCAACTCCGCGCCGGCCGAAGCCGCATCATGGCGCTGCTCGTCCTCGACATGGGCAACCCCTTCTTCGTCGACATCGCCCGGGGAGCCGAACGCGCCGCCCGGGCCGCCGGCCTGGGGGTCATGGTCTGCAACAGCGACCAGAACCCGAAGGACGAGGCGGAGTACCTCGGCCTCTTCGCCGAGCAGCGCGTCCGCGGAGTGCTGGTGACCCCGGCGGACTCCGAGGGAAGCAACCTCCGGGAATTCCGCCGGCACGGCATTCCCTTCGTGCTCGTGGACCGCGTGGCGGGGGACGACGACGGCTGCTCCGTCTCCGTCGACGACGTCGCCGGAGGTGCCCTGGCGATCCGTCATCTGACGGCCGCGGGCCACCGGTCCCTCGCCTACGTCAGCGGGCCGGACCACCTGAATCAGGTGCGGGACCGGCGAGCCGGCGCCCTCACCGCCCTCGCCGAGGCGGGCCTGACTCCTGAGGCCCTGCGCGAGGTCCCCGCCGCACGCCTCGATGTCGCGGCGGGACGGGACGCCGGTGCCCGGCTGCTGGGCCTGGCCCAGCGCCCCACCGGTGTCTTCTGCGCCAACGACCTTCTGGCGCTGGGGGTGTTGCAGTCCCTGTACTCGGCCGGAGTCCGGGTCCCCGAAGACCTGGCGATCGTCGGCTACGACGACATAGAGTTCGCCGCGGCGGCGACCGTTCCCCTCACCTCAGTGCGCCAGCCCGCCCTCACCATGGGCGCACGGGCCACCGAACTGCTGCTGAGGGAGTCGGCCGAGGACGCCCTCGCCCACCGGCACGAGCACGTCGTCCTGCGGCCGGAACTGGTCGTGCGTCAGTCCACGCTCACCCCGCGCTGACCCCTCACCCGGTCAGCGGCCGGCTCCCTGTCCGCCGATCCTGCGGGCGCAGGAGAGGACCACCACGAGGGGCCAGAACGACTGGGCGAACGTGATGACGCGCTCGGCCGCTCCGGCGATGTCGAGCACGAAGAGGGCGAGCAGGAACCACCCTCCTCCCAGCCACATCAACGTGCTCGCACCGACCGAAGGGCCGGGTCGCAGGCCCCACGGCACGGACCCGCCGGAGAGGGGGACGAGCCGCCCCGGCGGCCCCTGCGCGCTCCAGCGCGCGCCCAGCACCGGCCACAGTGCCAGCAGCGAGAAACCCACCGTCACCACCACACCGTGTGCGAACGAACCGCCGCTGACCGGTGCCGGGAAGAACGCCAGCAACATAGCGGCGAGCCCGCCGCCCGCCAACGCCACCCTGCCGAACGGCGCCGCGGGACGCAGTCCGCAGGCGGTGACCACATGGCAGACACCCAGGGCGACCAGCGCCGACGTCATCACCCAGTAACCGCGCGTCCCGTCAGCGGCGAGGATGCTGATGGTGGTCGAGGCGGGGTCGTACCGTGGCCCCTCGAGCTCCGCGGAGACCGACCAGCCTCCGACGAGCAGGATCGGAGCGCACACCGAGGAGAAGAGAACCCACCAGGGGACGTATCGCATCGGTGAACGGTAGAACGGTCACGGGTCACGATTCCCGCTGTACACGCGGGCGGCAGCGGTGATCAGCCGGGCGGACGCCCGGCGGCCGTCCGGTTCTCCCGGGGCCGGGCCCGGAAGAACGGGGGCCCGGGAGAGCGGGACGACGCGGGCGCCACCCCCGGAATCACCGCAGTTCGGCCTCCACGGCCGTGGAGGCGAAGGAGCCCCCGTCGGTGCCCGAGGCGGACTCCGTGAAGGAACCCCCGTCGGTGCGCGTCACGGGCGCCGACGGGGAATCCGCCGGGTCGGTCTCGTCGAGGAAGCCACCCGACTGGTGCTGCCACAGCTTGGCGTAGGCGCCGTCGGCGGTGAGCAGCTGCTGGTGCGTGCCCTGTTCGAGAATCCGGCCCCGGTCGAGGACCACGAGCCGGTCCATGGTGGCGACGGTGCTCAGCCGGTGCGCCACCACGAGGGCGGTCCGTCCCTCCATGAGCCGCCACAGGGCGTCCTGGACCAGGATCTCGCTCTCGGAGTCCAGGGCGCTGGTCGCCTCGTCGAGCAGCAGGATCGGCGCATCACGGAGGATCGCCCGGGCGAGTGCGACCCGTTGGCGCTGGCCGCCCGAGAGCTTCACCCCGCGCTCGCCCACCATGGTGTCGAACCCGTCCGGGAGCGCGTCCGCGAACTCCGTGACGTGGGCCGCCTCGGCCGCCCGGCGGATCTCGGCCTCGGTCGCGCCGGGCCGGGCGAAGGCGATGTTCTCCCGCAGGGTGCGGTGGAACATCGCCGGGTCCTGCGGGACGTAGGCGATCCGGCTGCGCAGGTCGGCCCGGCGCAGCTTGCTGATGTCCTGACCGCCGATCAGGATGCGTCCCCCGTCGATGTCCGCCATGCGCAGCAGGAGTCGGGTGAGCGTGGTCTTGCCGCCGCCGGACCGGCCGACGAGACCGATCTTCGTCCCTCCGGCGACGTCCAGGTCGAGCCCGTCGAAGAGCGGCTTCCCACCCCCGTGGGCGAAGGTCACGTTCTCGAAGCGGACGTCCGCCCCCTTGGACGCCAGCGGTTCGGGATTCGGCGGGTCGACGACGGTCGGTGGCTCCAGCAGCAGTTCGGTGAACTGCGCGGCCTCCGTCATCGAGCTCTCCAGGCGGCGGTAGATCTGGTTGAACTCGAACATGATCCGAGTGGCGTTGGCGTAGTAGGTGAAGGCGACGATGATCGCCTCCACCCCGAGGTCTCCGTCCGCCAGGGTGATGGCGAGCATCAGGCCCACCACATTGGTCAGCACGGAGAGCGGCGCCACCAGGGTGTCGATGCGCAGGTTCCCGTAGTCCCACGAGCGCACCATGAGACCGGACAACTCCTTGACCCGGGACCGGTGTTCGGCGGCCTCGCGGTCTTCGGCGGCGAAGGCCTGGACCGTCTCCATGTTCGTCAGGCTGTCGGCGACGTGGCCCGACACCCGGGCGACGGCCTGTTCGCGCTTGGCGACGATCGCCTGACGGCGCCGGATCAGGGGCGTCACGATCAACGCCGTGAGTGCGATGAGCGTCAGGAGTCCGACGACGAGCATCGGGTCGTAACTCCACAGCACCACCGAGGCGAACGCCAGCGGCACGAGGTTGCCCATGAGGGAGAACGTCAGCGTGTCGACGAATTCCTCGAAGCGCGTGGCGAAACTCAGGACCCGCTTGGTCAGCGACCCGGCGAAGTTGTCGTGGAAGAACGCGGAATCCTTGACGAAGATTTCATCCATGCCGGTGACGTAGAGGCGCGCGATGCCCCGGCCTTCGACGCGGTTCAGGCAGTGCAGACCGATCCGCCACAGTGTCTCCGAGAGCAGCAGGACTCCGGCGAATCCGAGGACGTACGGCAGCATCGCCCGGACGCCGATTCCGTCGCCGCCCTTGCCGGCCACGTGTCCGACGAGCTTGGCGACGATCAGTGGGGCGATGTAGTACAGGCCGATGTTGCCCAGGGCCGGCAGCAGCAGGGCCGGCGCCGCGAGCCGTCGGAGCCGGGAGAGTTCCCGGGCGTAGTAGCGGACGGCGAGGATGACCGAGCCCTTGCTCGGCAGACCTTCGCCCGATTCGATTGATCCCATCGCGACCCGTTTCGTCCTGTGAGGAATGAGAGACCGGAGTCTTCCCCAGTCGCCATCCCGGGGTCCAAGGGTTTTTGTCCAGTTCTGTCACCCCAAAGGAGCACTCAGCGTGAGCTGTTGACACGCCGGAGACCGCTCGCCCGGAGGCCACGCCTTCTTTCGCCGGGGGTTACGGAGGCTCCCGCCCGGTGGGGGGCCTCGAAGGGGACGCCCTCGGCCGCCCGAGCGCGCCGGGTGGTGCGCCGGTCCTCGAAACCGACGGCCGCGGTGACCGGGTCCGACACCGCGACGGCCGTTTGTGGCCGAATACCGTCGGTGGTGACCCGCGCCCGCGACGCCCGGTGACCCCGGAACGAGCGCGGGCGGGTTCCGCGTCAGCCGGTAGCCTGTCGCCCATGATCGAGGGGGGACCGGAGGGCCGGACAGCACGCACGGAGAGGGACGGCCGACCGGAGCGGGTGCTGATCGCCGCCAGTTTCGTCAACCGGGTCGGCAACGGCCTGTTCAACGCGGCGTCCGCGCTCTACTTCACCGTGGTCGTGGGTCTGCCCGCGGCGCAGGTCGGCGCCGCGCTCACGGTCGCCGGAACGATCGGCCTGTGCGCAGGGATACCCGGTGGCCATCTCGCCGACCGGCGCGGCGCGCGCACGGTCATGATGGTGGCCCTCACGGTTCAGGCGATGTCGATGGCGGCTCTCGTCCTCGTCGGGAGCTGGGCCGCGCTCACCGCCGTCGCGACGGTGGACCAGGTGGCGGCGGCGGTCGGAGGGGCTGCCTGGGGCGCTCTGGTGGCCCGTGCCGGGGGAGACCGCCCGGCCTCGTTCCGGGCGAGGTTGCGGACCTTCGTCAACCTGGGCGTCATGCTCGGAACGGCGGGCGCCGGGCTGGCGCTGGCCGTGGACAGCCGTGCCGCCTATCTCACGCTGGTCCTCGGCAACGCGGCGAGCTTCGCCCTGTGCGCGGTGCTGCTGCTCCTGCTGCCCCGTTGTCCGGTGCTCCCGCCACCGCCGCGGGAAGCCCGTCGGCCGGCTGTCACGGACCGCCCGTTCCTGACGTTCACCGCCCTCTACGGGGCCATGGGACTCCAGTACCCGGTGGTCTCCCTGCTCCTGCCGATCTGGATCTTCGAACACACCGAAGCACCGCGCTGGACGGTGGCCGCACTCTTCGCCGTCAACGCCGGCTTCTGCGTACTCACGCAGACCAGGATCGGCTCCCGCGTCGAAACCCCGCACGACGGCGGCCGGGCGTTCCGGACCGCCGGGCTGCTCTTCCTCGTCAGCTGCCCGCTGATGGCGCTCGCGGCGTACACGCCGGTCTGGGCGGCGGCGGGACTGATCCTGGCAGCGGTCTTCGTGCACAGCCTGGGAGAGGTGTGGGAGTCCTCGGCGGGCTTCGCCCTGGGTTTCGGCCTTGCCCCCGACCATGCCCAGGGCCAGTACCAGGGTCTGCTCGGCCTCGGTTTCAACGCGGGCCAGGCCCTTGCCCCCGCGATCCTCACCACGGTGGTGCTCGGCCTCGGCACGACCGGCTGGCTGCTGCTGGCCCTGTTCTTCGCGGCGCTGGGCACCGCCGGCCCGCCCCTCGCCCGCTGGGGGACGGGGGCCCGGCCGCGGCCGGACGGCATCGTGGAGGCGAAGGGGTGAACCCCGAGCGGCGGACGCGGGTGGCGGGCCGTGCCGGGTGCTCGTCGGCGCAGGTCCTGCGGGCCGGGCGACCGCGGCGTTGGCGTGCCCGCCCTCCGGCGGTCCGTTCGCCGAGGGCGGTACCACGACGAACGGGCCGCCGTGCCGGGGGAGTTCCCCGGACACGACGGCCCGCTCACGTCGGACGAGGTGACGATCAGGCGGTGGCCACCGCGAAGACGTGGATGATGCCGCCGTTCGTGGTGGACGGAAGCGTCACGCTCGCCAGCCGCTTGCCCGCCTGGAGTGCGATCGGCGCGGAGGAGAAGACCTCCGTGCCCACCGGGTCCTTTCCACCACCCTGGACGTCGCGGTACGTGGTGTGGACGGCGACCGTGTTGCCGTAGGACGGCTGCTGAGAGCCGCCGCCCAGCGTCCAGTCGCTGAAGCCGATGTCGGCCTGCTGCGTGGTGCCGTCGGTGTACGTCAGCGTCAGCTTGCCGCTGGCCGCGCCCTCGGCGGCGCTGCCCAGCAGGCTCAGCTTCGTGTCGCCCTCGGCGGAGGGGACGTTCAGCACCTGCGGGGTCGTGCCGGTCACCTCGATGTTGTCGGGGTCGCCGGCGCCGGCCTTGGGCCAGGTGAAGGTGAAGCCGTTGGACGAGACGGTGCCGCCCGGCGTCGTACCCGCCGCTGCGAGCGCGGCGGCCGAGTAACTCCAGCCCTCACCGTCGAAGTTGGCCTGCGGGTTGGTGTCGTCGGTCGAGATGCCGGTGCTGTTGCGGTTCCACAGCATGCCGTTCTTCTCGGCGACGGTCACCGCGAACGACGTCTTCGGGAGCTCGGCCCCGGCGGACGACTTCAGCGTCACCGGGACCGTGTAGTGGCCCTCGGCGGTGGCCGCCGCAGCCGACACGGTGAGCTTCGCGCTCACCGAACCGCCCGCCGGGACCGTGAAGTCGCCGGCCGCAGGCGTGACCGTGACACCGGCCGGAGCCGTCGCCGTCCAGTGCACCTTGGTGGACTTGGTCTCCAGGGTCTGCACCTTGACGGTGGTCTCCACGCTGCCCGAACCGGGCTCGGTCTTCACCTGCTCCGGAGTGGCGCCGGTGAAGTACTTCACGCCACCGCCGGGGAAGGACGGCGGAGCGTCGGCCGCCGCGGTGCCCCAGGAGGTGTCCGCCGTGGCGCCCAGCGTGTAGTCCAGCGTGCCGCCGTGGGTGACGAACGAGGCCGGCACCCAGGACTTCGTGGACTTCCTGCCGTCGACCTTCAGTCCGTGGATGTAGGTGTTGGCCGCGGAAGCGGCCGGGGCCTTGATCGTGATGGTCTTCCCGTGGCCGGTGTGCACCACCGCGCGCGGGAAGAGCGGAGCGGTCAGGACCAGGTCGGCGCGGCTGGGGTTCTGCGGGTACATGCCCAGCGCCGAGAACACGTACCAGGACGACATGGTGCCGGCGTCGTCGTTGCCGGGTATGCCGCCCGGGGTGTCGGTCCACAGCTGGTCCACCTCGGCGCGGACCGTCTCCTGCGTCTTGTACGGAGCACCGAGGTAGTTGTAGAGGTACGGGGCGTTGATGTCGGGCTCGTTGGTCGCGTCGTACCGCGTCGCGTCCTTCGCCGTGAAGTCGAACTTCCCGTCCGGAGTGCGGAAGAAGGCGTCCAGTCGCTTCACGGCCGTGTCCCTGCCGCCCATGGCGCTGGCGAGCCCGGCGACGTCCGAGTAGACCATCCAGGTGTAGCGCGCGCTGGTGCCCTCGACGAAGCCGGTACCCGTGCCCGGCGTGAAGGTGCCGGCCCAGGTGCCGTCGGCCTTGCGGTCGCGGATGTAACCGCCGTCCGGGGTGGCGTTGGCGTCGAAGACGTTCGACCAGTTGCCCGAGCGCTCCAGGAACTTCTTCGCGTCGGCGGTCTTCCCGGTCTGGCGGGACAGCTCGGACAGACCGTAGTCGGCCGCCGCGTCCTCCAGCGTCTCGGCCGCGCCGCCCCAGCAGTGGCAGCCGTCCGCCGGTACGTAACCGAGCTCGAGGTACTTGTCGAGCGCGGGCCGCTGACCCACGCACTCGACGTTGCAGCCCGAACTGTCGGAGTCGTTCGCCGTCGGTACCGTGGCCGCCGTGACCAGCGACTTCAGGGCTCCCTTGACGTCGAAGTCGTGGCCGCCGAAGGCGTAGATCCCGGCGAGCGCCGCGTCGGACGGGTCGCCCGACATCACGCTGGTCTTGCCGTTCTCCAGCAGCCAGCGGTCCCACTCGCCGCCGTTCTGACCGGCGTAGTTGTAGAGGGACTGCGCGTAGTCGCTGCCGGCCCGCGGGTTGATCAGGGTCATCAGCTGCACCTGCGCGCGGTACTGGTCCCAGCCGGAGAAGGTGCCGTACTGGGCCTTCTGGCCCTTGGCGAGCCGGTGCGGCTTGCGGTCGGAACCGAGATAACGGCCGTCCACGTCGCTGGTCAGGGTGGGTTCCAGCATGGAGTGGTAGAGCGCGGTGTAGAAGGTGGACCGCTGGGCGTCGGTGCCGCCGCCCACCTCGATCGCCTTCAGTGCCTTGTTCCAGTTCTTGGCGGCCTGCTTCCTGACGGAGTCGAAGGTCTGGTGACGTCCGTTCTCCGCCAGGAGGTTGTCCTCCGCGTTCTGGGCGCTGACGTAGGAGACGGCGACCTTGGCCTGCGCGCTGGTGGTGCCGTCGGCGAAGGTGATGTACGCGCCGGAGCCCTTCCCAGCCACCGGGTTGCCGGACGAGCTGTACCCCGTACCGCCGGAGGCCGAGGTGGATCCGGGCGAGACGGTGTCGTCCGTCCAGGTGCCGACCTTCGCGAAGTCCTTGTCGAAGTGGGCGGTGAAGTAGAGCGTGTAGAGGTCCTTGCGGTTGTTCGCGCTCTGCGGACCGCAGAAGTTGCCCGCGGTGACGGAGCCCGTCACCGTCCGCGCGGCCTTGTCGATCTTGACGGTGGCGGCGGTGCTGCCGCTCTCCGAGTTCGAGGTACGGAAGAGCATGCTGGCGGGCTTGTCCGCGGGGAAGCCGAACTGGCCCGTGCCGGTACGGGCGGTCGTGGTGAGGGCCGCCGAAGCGCCGCCGGCCAGGCCCACCTTGTAGTAACCGGGGGTGGCGGTCTCGTCCGCGTGCGAGAAGTTGCTCGCGTACTTCGCGTCGGTGGCGTCCGAGGTGGGCGAGGTGTCGACATCACCCACGTACGGCATGATCGGGATGTCGCCGTTCGCGCCGGAGCAGCCGACACCGTTCAGATGCGTCAGGCTGAAGCCGCGGATCTTGGTCGCGTCGTACTGGTAGCCGCCGGGAGCGGGGGTGGAGACCTGCTTGCCCCGCGAGTTCTGCGGGCTCCAGGCCAGCATGCCGAACGGCTGCACGGCGCCCGGGTAGGTGTTGCCCGCGTTCGCGGTGCCGATCAGCGGGTGGACGTACGAAACCGGGTCCTTGACGGTGGGGTACGAGGACGCTGCCGATGCGGGGACGGCTGTGGCGGCCATCCCCAGTGCTGCCATGGCGGTCACCGCGACGCAGCGAGCAGCCCTGAGCCCGGGGTGCGTCCGACGGTTGTGCGTGTCTGACACCGATCCTGCCCTTCGTGTGTGACGGACGGTCAACGGGCGGGATCGGAAGCACCGTTGCCTGCCCGGCACCCTGTCCCGACAACGTTGTCAACGAACGGGAGGATGCTCCTCCTGCCACACCGGGGTGTCAAGGCCCTCGCGGAATCCGTGCGCGTGCCCTCGGCGCGGGGCCACCGGAAGAGGAGAGGCGGACGGTTCGGGCTCGGTCCGGAACCTCCCGGACGTCCAGCCGTACCGCGCGCGGTCGGCCCGTCCTCGCCGGGCCGGACGCGTACCGGCGAGGGCGGCGATCCCGTAGCGGGCAGGTCCACGGGGCTGGTCGTGGGCCTGCCCGGCGAGGTCGCATTCCGTGCCGACCGGCGAGACCGCCGGTCGTGGGTCGGGTCACCAGGGCTTCAGTGTTCGATCGGCCGGATCCGTACGGGGCAACAGCGCTTCTCTGGCGCGGGAGTTCAAGGACACGAGCTTGTCGGCGGTGCTGTCGAGGAAGAAGACGAACGCCTTGGCGTCGTCGGCGAAAGCCGCCGCCGGCCGGCTGATGCCGGATGTCGTGATCACGATCAGCCGCTTGGGGACATCGTCGCCGGCCGCCGCGGCGAGGCCGTTCAGCCGCTGCACCTCGGACGTGGACAGACTCTTGGCGCGACTGTGCCATTCGATGTGGAACGCGTCGGACCGGATGGGGACGTCGGCGTCCCCCTCTTCGACGTCCCCGAAGCCGAATGCCGACAGCTGTTCGAGAACCAGGTCGGTGATACGGCGGGGACCGGGCGGCTGCGGCAAGGTCCGGGGCTCGTCGTCGTCGGACCGGCCGACGCCGACGCCTCCCGGCCGCGCGGGCGAAGCGGCCAGGTCCGCAAAGAGGGAATCCTGCCACTCGGACCGGGGCCCGGTGGGAACCGGGTCCCCGTGAGCGGCCGGCACGCACGACACCTCCACGTCCCAGGCGTTCGGCCCCTTGCCGAGCACGTCGGCGATGTCCGCCACCGATGCCGTCGCACGGGGCACTCCTGGTCCGGGCCGCGTGCTGCGCCATAGATTCCAGCCCAGATCGACACGGCCCCAGGCCCCGCATTCCTCGAAGTACACATCCACCAGCCAGCCGAGAGCGGGCTTCAGCGAGACACGGACGAAGGAGTCCGGGAACTCGGCCTCGACGAAGCAGCCGTCGCGCCCGCCCACGATGTCGAGTTCGGGTGAGTGCCGAGGGCCGTACGCGAAATAGCCGTTCCCCGCTGCCACACGCCCCACCCGCACACCCCGGGCGTCGAGGAGATCGGCCAGTTCGGTCATGTCGGACGGCTCGCTCTCGTTCCAGCGCCAAGGCGAGGGAATCGGTTCGCCGGTGAGGTGCGCCGCCGCCACGGCGTGCAGGGCGTCGACGAGTACCTCGTCAGGAGTGTCCAGCGGCCACACCGAGGGTGCACTGTCCAGTTCCGGATCCACCACCGCCCAGACGAGCGAGTACCCCATGCGCACCTGTGCCAGGGCGACCGAGCGCTCACCCGACAACATGACCTTCAGATGCATCAGGAGGTTCGCGTCGTCGAACCGCACCCGGCCGGCCAGCTCGGGATGACGCTCGCACAGAGCCTGTTCCAGGCTCTTGAAATGCAGGTGCCGGCCGAAAGCGGCGACCATGTCACTGGGCGGGAAGGGCAAGGGAGACACTCCTTCGAGTAGGGCGCGGCGCTGCCGGGGCGCCACAATCCGCAGCCGGAGCACAGCCGGATCGCCATTTCGACACGCGCCCCGTCCGATCGTGTCCGGACCGTGGACGAAGTCCCGTGCGGCGCAGCCCCGTTCCTTGCGCGCCATCCCCTTGAGCCCGTCGCTGAAGGGATTGTCCCATGGGGTCGGCGACGTCCCCGCGGGACGGCATGGCGGAACGAACGGTCAGGGCCCGGGTCATGACCGGCGATTCCGGATTTCTCTGCCCGTGCCGCGGAGCGCATTGCCCCGAGCCGCCCCGCCGCTCCGCGCGCCCGGCTGTGCTCGCCCCCTCGCGAGGTGACGGAACCACAGGGCCGGGTCCGGGGTGTGACATGGCGACGCACAGCAATCGCATAGCATGTGCCAATCCAGTGAACGTTTTACAACGGGGGATCTTCATGTTTCTGACCAGCGGCTTCAGAGGGATTGTCGCGGGATCGGCGGGAGTGGTTCTCCTTGCTGGATGCGCAGATGCACACACTCTGCTGAACAAGATGAACGGCCCGGACCACCGGGCCGAGCTGCCGGTGGAAACCGGAGCCCGGGACGTCGTGCACACTGCCATCGACGAGAAGACGTATCCGATCCGACTCTCCGTCGAGGGCCTCGTCCGCGGTTCGGACGACGCCCTCGACGGCGTACGCCTGGGTGACGGTCTCAAGGGCAAGGTCCCGTACTACCTCACCTACGAGGTCACTAACACCGGCAAGAAGGAGATACCGGCCCCCTACGAGGTGTTCCGCAACCTCACCGTGACCGGTACCGACTGGCTGCCCGGCACGCAGGTCCGCCTGACCGGCGGCACCGCGCGTGCCTCGGCGTCCTGCGAGGACTCGGCGCCGGACACGCTGGCCCCCGGAGCCTCGTACACCTCCTGCGGGACGTACATGCTGGCGAAGGGCGTGGGCGTGATGGCGGTGACGCACCTGTCCGGGGGCGGGATCGGCCCGGCCTCCCAAGTCACGACCTGGCCGGTCGAGGGTGGTTTCGCCGAGGCGGCGGAGGACGTGGCGGCGCAGGGCGACGCCATCACCGTCCGATGGGACGCGGGGAAGGAGGACGGGGGCATCGTCGAACTGCCGGCCACCTTGGAGTCCGTACGCAAGGGCAGCCCCGACGACCTCGCCGGTACCGTTTTCGACGGCGCCGAGCTGCACCGCACCCCGTACTACGTGACGATCTCCTACCGCAATCCCGGCGAGACCGATCTCTCCGCCGGTCAGGCGGACAGCGTTCGCGTGATCACCGAGGGCGGCCAGCAGATCGGGGGGATTCCGCGATCGTTCGCCGACGGGCTGGACATCGACGCCTGCCCCTCGGACGAGGGCGAGGACGTGATCCCGCCCGGCGGCACCGTGGAAGAGTGCACCGTCTACCTGACGGCCGACGGCGACGAGCCGTTCGTGGTGGGCTTCCAGGTCGCGGGCGAGGAAGAGGGCCTCACCGGCTGGCGGGCAAAGGTCTCCTGACGCCCGGCCGGACGGAGTCGCAGACCGGCGCGCAGCCTGTCACCTGCTTCCGGAGGCGACCTTCCCGAGGCCCCAGCGGGAAGCCCCGCCCCGGCCGGCGGGCAGGCGCCGCCTGCCCCTCGCACCACCGCGGGACCGGGGACCGGAGCCCACGTCGTCGCGCTGGATGCGCAGCCGCATCTCGGCGCCGCCCAGCACGCTCGTGCCCACCCGGATGTCACCCCCGTCAACAGCAGCAGACTAAGTGGTCGGCTCCGCAGATCCTTCGGGGGTTGATCACGCTGTCGACGCAACGGAGGATTCTTCGTAGTGATCGGCGGTGCGCCGGTCGAGCCTGGCCAGTAGACCGTCCAGGTCGGAGGTGGTGAACCTCCACTGGAGTGGCTGTGCCGTGGCGTTGTAGCAGTCTTCGAATTCCCGGAGCCGGTCCCTGACCTCGGTGAGGTCGGCGAAGCCGTTGGGTGAGACCACCTTGCGCTGGACGACGGAGAAGTAGATCTCCACCTGGTTCAGCCAGGAGGCATGTACGGGTGTGTGGACCATGACTGTGTTCGGGAACGCTGCGGACGGGCATGGCGGGCGAACCGTTCGACCGAAGTGGATCATGGCAAGCCGCAGCCTGCCCAGCCCGCCGCCAGGATGGAACCCAGATGTCGCGGGTGTGGCCACCTACGGGTCCAGCTGCGAGTCGTCGCTGCAATCGGGAATCCCGTGATCACCGCCGCGACGCACCTCGCGGAACGGCGCCACGGGAAAGGCGTCGGGCTCGGAGCGGCGACGAGGGGCGTACCGGGGAGCGCGGGCCGAAGGCCGGTGCGGGCGGGGAGATGCTCGCCCCCGGGCCACCGGGAGAGGTCCGGCGGGGGAACCAGTGCGCCCCGTACGGTCGTCACCACGGGAACATCAGGCGTCCGCCTCATCGGGGGAGGGCTCCGGCGACGCCCTTCCCGACCCGATCGCGAGGTACTGAGATGAGACGATCAGTCCTGCCCGTCCTGCCCGTCCTGCTGGCGGCAGCGGTTCTGAGCGGCTGTTCCGGGGCCGGCGAGACCGCCTGCACCCTCGTCGGCATGGATTCGCAGGTTTCGCTGGCCTGGCGTGCTTCGGACTTCGGTCCGGCGAACGCGGCCTCCCTCCGCTTCTGCGTCGGCGAGGTCTGTGAGGAACGGAAGTCCGGCAACCCGGGCGATCCGACGAACCACCTGTCGATCCCGCTCCCGGAGGCCGACGGTCCCGGCCCCGTTCAGCTGCGGCTCACCGTCACGTCCACCGCCGACGGCAAGGAGATCGTGACCGACGGGACCGGGGCGACACTCGAGGAGCAGCACCCCAACGGCGAAGGCTGCGACCCCACGGCCTGGACCGCCACGGTCCGCGCCGAACCCGCCGGACTCACCGATCCGGAGGGACTGTCCCTCCGGTAGGCGGGGTCCGAAGCCGGCCGGCGCACCGGCGCGGCCTGCCCGGGGCCGGGCGGGCCGGAGGCCGCGGGTTCCACGTCGCGAGGGGGCGGTCGCGGCCCGCCCCTCCGGTCAGGCGATCGGCGGGGTGCCGTGGGTGTGGAAGGTGTCGATGGTCTTCAGGCCCCACGCCTGTCCCCGCTTGCGCTCCTGTTCCGTCCAGGTGATCAGGGGCCAGTCGGGGGCGAGGACGAGTCGGGTGAGCGGATTGCACAGCTCGATCCGGTTGCCTCCGGGCTCCCACAGGTAGAGGAAGAACGTCTGCTGGATGGCGTGCTTGTGCGGGCCGGTCTCGATGTGCACGCCGTTGTCGATGGCCAGGTCGGCGGCGCGCAGGATGTCCTCGCGGGTGTCGGTGGCGAAGGCGATGTGGTGCAGACGCCCCTCGGATCCGGTCCAGTCCTCCGTGTACACCACGTCGTACGACTTGTTGTTGAAGGTCAGCCAGCGGGCGGCCACCCGGCCGGAGTCCAGCTGTATCTGCTCGGTCGGCCGGGCTCCGAGAACGTGCTCGGTGAACTCCGCGTTGGCCAGGACGTCGGCCCCCAGGAAGTTGATGTGGTCGAGACGGCGGACGCCCACACCGCGGTTGGGCTTGGCCTGCGGCTGGTTCTTCAGAGCGGGACGGAGTTCCGGCGGGGCCTCGTACCACTCGGTCTCGTAGTAGAGGTCGAGTACGTGCCCGTCCGGGTCGCTGGTGCGGAACGTGCGACCGGTGCCGGCCTCGCCGTCCACCCACTCGCCGTCGCGGCCGGCCTCGCGGATCGCGGCGGCCCGGCGCTCGAGCGCCTCGGGGCTCGACGCCCGCAGCGCCGTGCGGCGTACCCCGGAGGTGGAGTGCGCGGTGACGACCAGGCTGGTCTGCTCGTAGTCGTCGAAGGCCCTCAGGTGCACCGAGTCGCCGACGCGGCGGGTCTCCGTCAGCCCGAGGATCTCGGTGCAGAACCATACGGTGCCGTCGAGTTCGGGGGTGAGCAGTTCGACGTGTCCGAGGTGGGCGATGTCGCCTCGTGCGCTGTTCATGCGGGTACCTCCGTGGGGGCCGGCCGGGTGCGGCCGGGGTGCTGTCGGGTGCGGACGGGACCGGGGTGGACGGTCCCGTCGAAGATCATTCGGGCGGTACGGATCACGGACGTGGCGCCCACCGGGTGCTCGGCGTCCGGCCCCGGAGCGACACCCACGTCGAGGAATCCGGTGGGGTGCTCGATCCGTACCGGCTCGCCGGGCGGCGGCACTTCGGCGACCTGCGCCGCCACGCTGTCCGGCAGCCGGACGGCGGCGGCCACGGAGGCCGCGCCGAGCACCCCGATCGCCTGGTGGACCCGTTCGGGGATGAAGCTACGGGTCGTGACGGCCCCGCCCCGGGCGGGCGGTGCCACCAGGACGATCTTCGGCACCGTGGTGGCGTCGGGGTCGGGGTCGATGCCCAGGGCCTCGGCGCCCGCGGCCCGAATCGCGCGCACCCGATGCCGCAGCGACTCGTCGGCCTCCAGCTCGGCCGGGGTCTCGTTGCCGGTCAGGCCCAGGTCGGCGGCGCGTACGAGAACGGAGGGCATGCCGTTGTCGACGCAGGTGACGGTGTACCCGGCGAACTCGTCGCGGCTACGCCCGGTGGGCAGCAGGGGTGCGCCGGAGGGCTCGGCGACGATCACCACCGGTGCGGCGGTGCCCGGTACACCGGTGATCGCGGTGTCGCCGCGGTAGGAGACCCGACCACCGGGCGTGTGCACGCGCAGCACCGCGGACGAGCCGGTGTTGACCAGCCGTACCCGGACGTCGGTGTGGTCCTGGCCTGCCCGTACCAGACCGCGTTCGACGGCGAACGGCCCGACGGCCGCCAGCATGTTGCCGCAGGTCTGGGAGTCGGTCACCACCGGCCGGTCCACGACCACCTGCAGGAACAGGTAGTCGACGTCCGCGCCGGATTCCGTACTCGCCGAGACCACGGCCACCTTGCTGGTCAACGGGTGGGCGCCGCCCAGTCCGTCGATCTGGCGCAGGTCCGGGCTGCCCATGATGCGCAGCAGCAGCTCGTCCCGTTCCGCGGGATCGGACGGCAGGTCCCGGGCGAGGAAGACGGCGCCCTTGGACGTCCCGCCACGCATCAGGGCGCAGCGGACCCCGTCCGAGGCGGTCACCGGCCGTCCCCGTCGAAACCGGGCCCGGGGTCGGCGTCGGGGTGCTGTTCCCGCCAGGACCGGTAGCGCACGCCCTGGTTCTCCAGCACCTTCCGCAGCCCGTAGCGGTCGAGCCCCAGCTCGCCGCGCTCGAAGGCCGCGCGGCTCTCCGCCTCCTTCTCGACGCGGGCCTGTGAGGCGGCCACCGCCTCCTCGGCCCGGGCGCGGGGTACGCACATCACGCCGTCGTCGTCGGCGATCACGATGTCGCCGGGCGCGATCAGCTGACCGGCCACGACGACCGGCACGTTGACGCTGCCCGCGGTGGCCTTGACCGTGCCCTGTGCCGAGACGTGGCGCGACCACACGCCGAAGCCCATCTCCCGCAGTTCCCTGGTGTCGCGCACTCCGGCGTCGATGACCAGGCCGGTGACGCCGCGCCTGGCCAGGGCGGTGGCGAAGAGCTCGCCGAACATGCCGTGGGTGCTGGGCGCGGCGGCGGCGACCACCAGGACGTCGCCCTCGCCGCACTGCTCGACCGCGGCGTGGATCATCAGGTTGTCGCCGGGCCAGCAGAGCGCGGTGACCGCGGGGCCGGCGATGGTCAGGCCTTGCTGGATCGGGCGGAGGTCGGGGCCGAGGCTGTGGGTCCGGCCGAGCGCCTCGTGGACGGTGGCCACACCGTACGCGCGCAGCCGGTCGACCAGCCGGGGGTCGGGGCGCGGGACGTCGGTGATGACGAGTCGGTGGTCGTTCACGGCTTCTGCACCTCGTCGGTCTCGGTGTCCGCATCCGGCCGGTGCCCGGCCTTGGCACGCTGGATCAGTTCGTACACGTGGTGGCGCAGCTCCGCGAAGCGCGCGGTGGAACGGGTCTCCAACTGGTCACGGGTGGAGGGGAGATCGACGGTGACGTCCTCCAGCACCACCGTGGGGCGGTTGGAGAGCACCAGCACGCGCTGGCCCAGGTAGACCGCCTCGTCGATGTCGTGCGTCACGAAGAGCACCGTCACGCCGAGCCGATCCCACAGCGAGCGCACCAGGTCCTCCAGGTCGGCGCGGGTCTGCGCGTCGACGGCGGCGAACGGCTCGTCCATCAGCAGCACCGACGGCTCGTACGCCACGGCGCGGGCGATGGCGACCCGCTGCTGCATACCGCCGGAGAGCTGCCACGGGTGGGAACCGGCGCTGTCCGTCAGGCCCACGGCGGCCAGCGCCTCGTCGACCTTGAGGGCCCGCTCGGCACGGCCGAGGCCCTTCTCCTTCAGCGGCAGTTCGACGTTCTGACGTACCGTCAACCAGGGGAAAAGGCTGCGGCCGTACTCCTGGAACACCACGGCCATGCCCTCGGGAGGGCCGGAGACCACGGTGCCGTCCAGCAGCACTTCGCCCTCCGTCAGGTCCATCAGGCCGGCGATGCAGCGCAGCAGGGTCGTCTTGCCCGCGCCGGACGGGCCGACGATGCAGACCAGTTCGCCGCTGCGGACGCGGAACGTCAGGTCGCGTACGGCCTCGACACCGCCGGCCCCGCCGTAGATCTTGCGCAGGCCGCGCACGTCGAGGGCGTGGGTGGCCTCGGTCGACGCCGCCACTCCGGGCCCGGGGGGACCGGCCGGCCCGCCCGCCTTCTTGGACGTCTTGGGTACGGACATGGCTCAGGCTCCTCGATCCGCTTGCCGCAGGCCCCGGTACCAGGCCAGCATTTTGTGCTCCACGGCGCGGAACAGCACCGAGAGCAGGAATCCGATGAGGCCGAGCAGGATGATCCCGGTCCACATCTGGGGGATGGCGAAACCCCGTTGGAACTGGACGATGGACGCGCCCAGCCCCCGGTTGGCGCCGAAGAGTTCGCTGATCACCATCAGGATCACGCCGATGGACAGCGCCTGCCGGGCGCCGGCCGCGATCTGCGGACTGGCGCCGCGCAGGACCACCTGCCGCAGCCGGGTGCTCGTGCGCATCCGGTAGCAGCGGGCGGTGTCCAGCAGCACCTCGTCCAGGCCGCGGACGCCCTCGACGGTGTTCAGCAGGATCGGCCAGAGGCAGCCCAGCGCGATGGTGACGATCTTGGACGTCCAGCCGGTGTAGCCGGCGAACAGGGCGATGACCGGCACCAGTACGGGGGGCGGCACCGCGCGGAAGAACTCCAGGGTGGGCTCCAGCAGTGCCCGGACGGTGCGTGACAGCCCGATCGCGACGCCCAGGGCGACGCCCGCCACCAGGGCGATGGCGTAGCCCAGCGCCAGCCGGGACATGCTCGGCAGCACGTCGTGGGTGAACCGGTCGCCGTTCCAGGTCTTCGGGAAGGCCTCGACGATGTCGGCCAGCGGCGGCCAGAAGAAGCTGGTGGAGTCCGCCGAGGCGAACCACCAGACGGCCACCAGGACGGCCGGCAGCGCCAGGACCAGTACCAATTGCCGGAACACGGCACGTGATGTCACGTCAGTTCCCTCCTTACCGAGGGGTGCCAGCGCAGGACGCGGCGTTCGGCTGCGCGCGCGAGGACGTTGACCAGCACGCCGATCAGTCCGACCACGACCACCAGGGCGTACGTGGTGGCCACGGCGCCGGAGGACTGGGCCACGCCGATGCGCTGCCCGAGTCCGGGGACCCCGATGATGAGTTCGGCGGTGATCTCCAGGATGAGGGCGACGGCGGCGGCGAGCCGGAAGGCGGTGACGACGTACGGCAACGCGGTCGGCCACACCACCGTGCGGAACACCGTCCAGCGGGAGAAGCGGTAGGAGCGGGCGGTGTCGCGGACCACCGGGTCGACGTCGGCCACGCCGTACAGCACCTGCACCAGTACCTGCCAGAAGGCCGCGTACACCACGAGCACCAGCGCGGACTGCGGTCGGCTGCCGTAGATCAGGACCACCAGCGGTATCAGGGCGACCGAGGGGATGGGGCGCAGGAACTCGACGGTGGAGGCGGTCAGTTCGCGCAAGGCGCGGCTGCTGCCGACGAGCATCCCGACCACGATGCCGGCCGCCATCGAGACGGCCAGGCCGATGGCCCAGCCGCGCAGGGTCTGGCCGAGGGCGGTCCAGAACGACTCCCGGCCGAGGAGGCCGACCAGCTCGTCGCCGATGGCGTCGGCGGGCGGGAGGAAGTCGTCGTTGACGATGCCGCCGCGCGGCAGGATCTCCACCAGGGCGACGACGGCCAGCAGACCCACCACTCCGAGGACGGTGTCGCGCCCGGGGCGGGGCATCGCTGCCCCACCCCTCTTCACGTCGGTCACGGGAGCAGGCTCTTGACGTCGGGGGCGGAGTCGGCGAGACCGTCCTCGGCCATCAGATCGGCGAGTTTCTGGAGGGACTCGGTCTTGATCTCGGTGGGCCAGCTGGGCAGAACGGCGTTCTTCTGCACGTCGGCGGCGATGTCGGTGTACTCGGTGAGGATCGCGCGGACGTCGTCCGGGTGTTCCGTCGCGTACCCCATGGACTTCTTCATCGCCGCGCCGAAGGCCGTGACGACCTTCGGGTTCTGCTTGGCGTACTTGTCGGAGGTGAAGTACATGCCGACCAGCAGGTCCGGGTCGGTCTCGGCGTAGTTGGAGGTGACCTGCCGGTCACCCTGGCCCTGAGCGATGGTCAGGAACGGTTCCACCAGCTGCCCGGCGTCCACGTCACCCTTGGCCACCGCGGGGGCTATGTCGGGGAAGGCGAGCTCGACGTACTCGATGCCGGACGGGTCGCCGCCGGCGGCGCGGACCGCCTCGTTGACGGTGATGGTGTTGATGTTCTGCAGGGTGTTGACGGCGATCTTCTTGCCCGCCAGGTCGGCCGCGGACTTGATGGCGCTGTCGCTCTTGACGACGACGCCGCCGAAGTCCTTGCCCTTCTCGCCCGTCGAGGACACGCCCGCGGCGACGCCTTGCAGGGCCAGCCCCTTGGAGCCGCCGAGCAGCAGGGAGACGGTGTTGCTGAAGCCGAACTGGTACTGGTCGCTCATCACGCCGGGCACGATCGCGGCGCCGCCCTGCGCGGTCTCCAGCTTCAGTTCCAGGCCCTCTTCCTTGAAGAAGCCCTGCTTGATGCCGAGGTAGATGGGGGCGACGTCGACGATGGGGATGACGCCGACCTTGACGGTAGTCGTACCGCCGGCCTCCGTCGCCTTGTCCTCGTCACTGCCGCACGCCGCCAGGCCGAGGCTCATGGTCAGGACGACGAGGGCGCACACACCTCGTCCGGGCTTCGTGCGGCCGCGGAGGTTTCGCTGCATCGGGACTCCTCGCAGAGCTCAGACCCTCGCCCATGGGGCGAGGGACGGGCCACCGTCGGCCGCGTGGAGGAGACGGTACAGAGATTGTTGACAATTGTGAAGGCAATGTTGCGGACTAAATCATCCGTCGATCTCCCGCATCGCGACGATCACGTCGGCGACGTGTTCGCGGGCCGCGCGGTCCGCCGCGGCGGGGTCCCGTGCGCAGATGGCCTCGATGATCGCGAGGTGCTGCGGCAGCGACACCTGGGGCCGGCCGGGCCGCAGTGCCAGCTGGAACTGCCGGCGCACGTTGCGGGCCAGCAGATTGGCCAGCAGGTCCGACGCGACCGGCTGTCGGCCGATTTCCCGCAAGCGGTCGTGGAGCAGGGAGTTGAGCCCCGAATACACCATGACCTCGCCGTGCGACACCGCGTCCCGCATGCGCCGGCCGATGTCCCGCAGCTCCGCCACTTGCACCTCGGTCACCCGTTCGGCCGCCTTCGCCGCGCACAGGCCCTCCAGGACCATCCGCACCTCGGTGATGGCCACGGCCTCCTCCACGCCGACCGCCCGCACCCTGGCCCCCCGGTTGGCGATGCGCTCCACCAGGCCCTCGTGCTCCAGATCCACGAGCGCCGCTCGCGCGGCCCCCCGGTTGCATCCGTACTGCTCGCACAACTCGGCCTCGATCAGCCGCTGACCCGGGGCGAAATCTCCGGCGAGGATGCCCGCCCGGATGCGGTCGGCCGCCTCCTTGGCGGGTCTCGCGCCGCGGGAACGTTCGGGGGCAAAACTCATGAATACCTCCAGAGGCTGGATGGGCAACACTATCGCCATCTCAAATTGCGCACAATTTTGTCGTACGATGCGCGTGCGCTCGCCCCCAGCACTCACAGCAAGGACGGTTCGCGGATGATCATCGATTGCCATGGGCACTACACCACCGCCCCGGCGTCCCACGGGGACTGGCGGCGCGACCAGCTCGCCGCCCTCCTGGAGGGCCGAAAGGCCGCCGCGTACCCGCGCGTGGCGGACGACGAGATACGTGAGTCCATCGAGCACAACCAGCTGCGCATGCTCACCGAGCGCGGCGCCGACCTCACCCTCTTCTCGCCGCGCGCCTCGGCCATGGCCCACCACGAGGGCGACGCCGCCGCCTCCGCCGCCTGGGCACGCGCCTGCAACGACCTGGTGGCCCGGGTCGCGGGCCTCTTCCCCGACACCTTCGTCGGGGTGTGCCAGCTCCCGCAGACTGCCGGAGCCCCGCTCGCGGACGCGGTCGACGAGCTGCGCCGCTGCGTGGGAATGGGGTTCGTCGGCCTCAACCTCAACCCCGACCCCAGCGGCGGCCACTGGACCGCGCCGCCGCTGACCGACCGGTACTGGTACCCCCTCTACGAGGCCATGTGCGAGCTGGACGTACCGGGCATGGTGCACGTCTCCGCCAGCTGCAACCCCGCGTTCCACGCCACGGGCGCCCACTATCTGGCGGCCGACACCACGGCGTTCATGCAACTGCTCCAGGGCGACCTCTTCGCCGACTTCCCCGACCTGAGGCTCGTCATCCCGCACGGCGGCGGCGCGGTGCCGTACCACTGGGGCCGCTACCGGGGCTTGGCGGACATGCTGGGCCGTCCGCCCCTCGACACCCATCTGATGCGCAACGTCTTCTTCGACTCCTGCGTGTACCACCAGCCCGGCATCGACCTGCTGCTGAAGGTCGTCGATCCGGCGAACATCCTGTTCGGCTCGGAAATGGTCGGCGCGGTACGGGGGATCGATCCCGAGACGGGTCACCACTTCGACGACACCAAGCGCTATTTGGACGCGGCCGACCTGTCCGAGGGAGAGCGGGCGGCGGTCTTCTCGGGCAACGCCCGCCGGGTCTACCCGCGTCTGGACGCGCTGCTGCGGGGACAGGGGCGCTGATACCCGCTCCCGCCGGGGCGGACCCGCGCGCGACAGGGCCGGACGCGCACGGCCCCCGGACCGGCTTCGGACCCGGCCCCCTCACCCCGTATCAGGCAGGCTGAGCGGTGTCGTTCTCCACCGGAGCGACCGCCGTGCGACGCGGCGGCAGGAGGAAGAGTGCCATGACCGGGACGACGTAGAGGGCCCACGCGGCGGTCTGGAGGGCCGTCGGGTCGGGCTGGAAGTTGAACACTCCCTTGAGCAGGGTGCCGTACCAGCTGTCGGCGGGCACCGTGGAGCTGATGTCGAAGGCCAGGGTGTGCAGTCCCGGCAGGAAGTCGGCTTCCTGGAGGTCGTGGAAACCGTAGGCGAGGACACCGGCGGCGACCACGACCAGCATGGCGCCGGTCCAGGTGAAGAACTTCGACAGATTGATCCGCAGGGCGCCCCGGTAGAAGAGCCAGCCCAGCACGACGGCGGTGAGCAGCCCGAGCACGGCCCCGACGAGAGGGCGGACGCCGTCGCCGGTGGCCTGGACGGCCGTCCAGATGAACAGCGAGGTCTCCAGTCCCTCCCGGCCGACCGCCAGGAACGCGGTGAGGACCAGGGCGCCCGTCCCCACGGCGAGGGCGGCGTCGAGCCGTCCGTGCAGTTCGGTCCTGAGATGCCGCGAGGTGCGCTTCATCCAGAAGACCATCCACGTCACCAGCCCGACCGAAATGATCGACAGACCGCCGCCGAGCAGCTCCTGGGCCTGGAAGGTCAGGGTGGAGGAGCCGTACTGGAGGGCTGCCCCGAAGCCGAGGGACAGGGCGACCGCCAGGCCGACGCCCAGCCACAGCGGACCGAGGCGCTCCTTGTTCCCGGACTTGACCAGATAGGCGACCAGGATGCAGACGACCAGGCCGGCTTCCAGGCCCTCGCGCAGGCCGATCAGATAGTTGCCGAACACGGCGTCGTTTCCTTCCGGTTGGTCAATAAAGCAGGTCAGGAGAGCAGCGTCCGGCCCCACCAGTCGTCCTTGTCGCGGACGCCCGGCGGGACGGCGAAGACGGCCGAACCCACGTGCTGGATGTATTCGTTGAGCGCGTCGTGCCGGGCCAGCCCTCGCTGGACGGGGATGAAGCCCCTGCGGACGTCACGCTGGTAGGCCAGGAAGAACAGGCCCGCGTCGAGACGGCCCAGCCCGTCCGTGCCGTCGGTGAAGGAGTAGCCGCGGCGCAGGATTCTCGCCCCGCCGTTGCTGTCCGGGTGCGCCAGGCGGACGTGGGCGTCCGGCTTCATCGCCTTCAGGAACGGCTCGTCGCGCTCCGCCGACTTGCCGGCCGGGGCTCCCTCGCCCTTGTCGCGTCCGAAGACGTCTTCCTGTTCCTGGAGCGAGGCGCGGTCCCAGGTCTCGATGTGCATCCGGATGCGGCGGGCGACCAGGTACGAACCACCCGTCATCCAGGCGGTGCCGTCGGTGGGGCCGACCCACACGTGCTGGTCCAGGGCGGCCGTGTCGGTGCCCGCGACGTTCCGTGTGCCGTCCTTGAAGCCCATCATGTTGCGGGGGGTCTGTGCGTCCGGGGTGGTGGAGGAGGTCTTGCCGAAGCCCAGTTGAGACCAGCGGACGGCGACCTTCCCGAAGCCGATGCGGGCGAGCTGGCGGATCGCGTGCACCGCGACCTGGGGGTCGTCGGCGCATGCCTGGACGCAGAGGTCTCCCCCGGAGCGGGCCGGGTCGAGGTTGTCGCCGGGAAACGCCTCCAGGTCCACCAGCGCGTCGGGACGCTCGCTCGCCAGGCCGAAGCGGCCCCCGGCGAACAGGGCGGGGCCGAAGCCGATGTCGAGTCCTCGCGCCGGGAATGGGTCCCCCTCAAGTCGGTACCCGACCTCATCGCGAGGGGCGAGGTGCCCGCGGCCAACATGGCGGCCGGGCTG